>JBEQUD010000331.1:0-7313 GCA_040349235.1 Acidobacteriota bacterium | reverse complement strand
GCTTGATGTTGGGCCGCGCCGCCTTGAGCGCGCCGACGGCGGCCACGAGCAGGTCGAATCGCTTCTGGGGCTCGAGCCGGCCGACGTCGCCAATGACAACATCCGCATCGACGAGACCGAGTTCGCGCCTCACCGACGCGCTCCTGGTGCGGTCGCGCCGAAAGGCACGATGGTCGATGCCGTTCAGCACGGTCGTCACCCGCTCGGGACGCGCACCGGCACTGAGCAGGTTCTGGCGGATGTCGCTCGACACCGCGATGAGGCGCGGAAACCACGCCAGCACGCGCTTGTCGAGCGGGTAATAGAACCACCGCTCGCGGCTGCTGTGCCCGGTCCAGCCGTGAACGGTCGCGAGTGCGGTCACCGGCTCGCACGTCGATAGCAGCCACGCCAGGACGTCCGTCTTGTATTCGTGCGCGTGGACGATGTCGATTCCGTGCTCGCGGACGAGGCGACGGAGGCGCGGCCACACGGACACGTCGAAGGAATGCTTCTCGAGGATCTCGACGTAGTCCACCGGGAGGCCGCCGGCCTTCTCGTCGATGCGGAAGACGCCGTCGCGGGCATCGCGCAGATAGCAGACCGTGACCGCGAACCGCTGCGGGTCGCTCCGCGCGGCGCCGAGCAGAATCGTCTTCTCGGGCCCGCCGCCCGTGCCTCTGACGCTGCGCAGTTCGAGGATGCGAATGGGTCTCGTCATGATGCGGTCATGACGCCGCCGCGGCGGTTCTGGGGCGCGTGTTCCGGTGCGGCGCCCGCCAGACAACGGCGAACGCGCGGGCCACGTCGTAGACGCAGGCCACGACGAACACCTGCGCAAGGCTGATACCCACAGCGTCCGTGCCCCGGGCCGCCGCTCTGGCCGCCTTCAGCAGCGCGCCGGCGGCGATCACGAGCAGCGCGACACCGACGGGGAGCAGGCCCGACGGCCAGGCCACCGCCAGCGCGGCAAGGCCCACCGCCGCCACGGCCAGCATGGCGGCGTCAACGACCGGGATGAGCGCGCTCGGCAGCTCGGCCCACACAATCGGGCGGCGGAAGCTGACGCGGAGATTGCCGCGCCCCCGCCAGAGTTCGCTGACGAAGAGGTCGCGCAGCGTCCGCGGATCCCCGTGGTGCGCGCTCACCAGACGCGCGTCGCCGACAATGCGCGCGCCGGTCCCGCGAATCCGCCGACACAGGTCTACGTCCTCGCACGCTTCGAGCGACACGTCGAAGCCGCCAACGGCCTCGAACGTCCGGCGCCAGACGGCCAGGTTGCCGCTGCCGAGCCAGGACGTGTCGCGCTGTCCCTCGGTGCGCCCGCGCAGCGCGCCGTAGGTTCGCTGGACCCACGTGCCGCCTGACGGGGCGTGATACAGCGCCCCGACCGCGCCGACGCCGGGCTGCTGGAGCATCTCGACCGCGGCGGCGACCCACCCGGGCGCAATCTCGTTGTCCGCGTCCACGAACGCGAGGATGTCCCCCGCCGCGTGGCGCGCACCCCGGTTACGGAGCTCCGACACGCGGACGTTCTCGATGACGAGCACCTCGGCGCCCATGCGCCTGGCGACGTCCGGCGATCCGTCCGTGGACCCGTTGTCCACGACCACGATGTCGAGGGCCGCCGCGCCGCATGCGCCCGCGAGGATGCTCCGGAGGCAGGTCTCCAGCCGCACCGCGTCGTTGCGCACCGGGACGACGAACGAAATACGGATCGACATCAGTGCCGCTGGCCCAGGGTCCACAACGGGTTCATGGGCGACGGATCGACGTTGAACAAGTCGTACATCGGAGGAATGCTCGTGAACATCAGGACGATGAACGTCACCGTGCACACGATGAGGTAGGCCAGGAATCCCCGCTGACGATAGAGCTTCTCGGGATTCTGCACGGGGCTGTCCGGCTGGAGCCCGATCTTCATGTAGTACGCAAAGAGGCCGGCAGCCAAGGGCGCGAACAGGATCAACTCGATGTGGTAGCGCACGATGAAGATGCCCGCGAACAGCGCGCAGGCCGTCGCGTAGAAGAAGAGGCTGACGAGAAGCCGGTCCTCCGTGTAGAACTTGAACGATCGCCGGTAAGCCGCCGCCACCGTCGGGTTGGCGATGTGCCGGTACTCGGCGTAGCGCTTCATCGCCATGAAGAACGCCCCCACCATCCAGTACGAGACCGCCAGCGACACGGGCGGGAACTGGGACGTTACGAGGGCGAACCAGCCGAGCAGCAGTCGGATCGGGTTGTTGATCGACTCGCTCAGGACGTCCACGTACGGCCATTCCTTCGTGCGGATCGGCGGGACGTTGTAGAGGATGCCCATCACCCACAGCCAGAGCGCCGAGGCGAAGAAATACACGTTGAGCGACCACGCCAGGCCCAGCCCCACCGCGGCAAGGAGCAGCCATTCCGCGTACGCGAGCGACGGCCGCACGCGCCCGGATGGCACCGGCCGGAACCGCTTCTCCGGATGCAGCCGGTCGTTCGGCCCGTCGAGGAACTCGTTGAGGACGTAGTTGCTGGACGCCACCAGACACGTGGCGAGGATGGCCACGGCCAGCGGCAGGACGCTCGACCACGCGGCGACGCGCGGTTCGTAGAACACGGCCAGGATCACGCCGAGGAGCATGAAGGTGTTCTTGAACCAGTGGTCCACGCGTGCGATCTGCACATACGCCCACAGGTCGAGCGGGGCGGGACGGTCAGCAGCCTTCGGCAAGGACACAGCGCAACCTTTCGAGAGAGGGCACAAAAAGAACACCCGGATGGCCCGCGCCGCCGCGGGCCTGATGTCCGACAATGACGCAGGGCATGCCGGCGGCCGCCGCACCGGCGGCGTCCACCTCGGCGCGATCGCCGACGAAGAGCACCTCGTGCGGTGCGAGCTGCCATCGATCGCACGCGGCGAGAAAACCTTTCGGGCTCGGCTTGAGGGCGGCCACCTCGGGATCCGTCGCGCACAGAACCAGCGAGAAATGATCCGCGACGCCGAGAGCGCGCAGCTTGGCCTCCGCCGGATAGTCGGAGAGGATGCCGAGCGGCAGACGCTTGGCTTCGAGCAGCGACAGCAGCGGCGCCAGGCCCTCGGCGCGGCACCACGGCAAATACTTGAGGGGGCGCTCGAGCATCCACTCGGTGACGAGCGCCTCCAGTTCCTTCGCGGGCACGCCGGCGCGGGCGGCGGCGACGTCGAGCTGCGTGCGCGGCATCAGCGCCGTCGAGGCCGATCCGCGCAGCGCCTCCTGCGCCTTGCGGTATGCCGACAGCGCGCGGAGACGACGGCGTGCCGACAGGGGCCGCGTCGCGAACAGCGTCAGCAGCTCGAGCGCCATGAGCCGGCGCATTCGCCCCTGCGCGTAGAGCGTGCCGTCGAGATCGAAGAGGATCGCGCGGATCTGCCGGGTCGCGTCGAGCGGATTGGCGAACGCAGGGCCGTCCGGCACGTGACCCGACGTGCCCGCCGCGCCTCGCACGATCGCCGCCGTCGCCGTCCGGTCAGCCCGCATTGTGCAGCAGGGAGCCGATGCGCGCGAGGTCCACGAAGACCACCTGCCGCACCCAGATGGCCATGAGCGCGGTGACGGTCGCGGCCGCGCCGATCGCCGCTGGCGCGGGCCGCCAACCGAGAACGGGCCAACGTGCGGCCACCAGCGCGGTGCCGTAGATTGCCAACACCGGCACGAGCGGCATGTGGTAGCGGGAATGCCCGAACACAATGGTGTGCCCGGCGACAATCACCAGCACAGGAAGCAACAGCACGACCTGCATGCGCCAGTCGGCTGGCGCGGCAAGCCAGATGCCCACCGCCCCGGCCAGGCTGACCGCGACGTAGGCGCCGATGATGCAGATGGAGCCCAGCACGGCGAACCAGGCCGGCGGCGCGAACAGGCCGCTGCGCACGCCGGCCATGAACTCGCGCTCGAGGCCCCAGAGGTCGGCGAACTTGATGAGGGACCGCCGCACGGTCACGCCGGGGTGCGCGCGCATGTACTGGAGCGCCTTCTTCTGCGCCCACTTTTCCTTCATGCCCTCGGTGACACCAGGGCCCGGCAGGTCGTCGCCGATGCCGTGGATCCAGCTCTTGTCGCCGGTCAGCCCGACGGCGTCCCACATCCGATCGTCGGGGGTGTACTCGTAGTTCCCCATCCGCAGGTTCATCCCACCCATCGTGTCCACGACCGTGACGACGCCCTGCAGGCGGGTGTTCCGGATGGCCCAGGGCGCGACGACGAGTGCGTAGCCGGCAACGACCAGGAGGGGCAGGCCAATGCGCCGCACGAGCGGCGCGCGCATCAGCACCGCGAGCATGGGGCAGAGGACGATGGGCAACGGCCAGAGCACGCTTCGTGTGAGCGCGGCCAGACCGAGCGAGACGCCGCAGAGCAGGGCCCAGCTGGCGCGTGGTGTCTGGACGAGCAGAACCGTGCATAACAGGAACACGACGAGCAGCAGCGTGAACAGTGTCTCGGTGAGGATGAGAAAGTTGAAGAAGATGAACGATGGATACAGCCAACAGACGGCCGCGGCGTAGCGCCCGACCGCGCGGCTGTAGGCGCGCGCCCCGAGCAGGTACACGGCGCCGGCCAGCGCCAGCGCCAGCACGATCTGGACGGCGCGAACGGCTTGGAGGTTGCGCGGGCCGGCCACGGCCCAGATGGCTGCCACCATCGCTGGGAACAGCGGCGGCCGGATCGACGTCAGGTCGCCTGGGTGCCACGCGAAGCCGTTACCGGCCAGCAGGTTGTCGGCGATCTGGCTGTACTGTTGCTCGTCCACGATGGTGACGCCGAGGTTGGTCGTCTGCCACAGGATCGCAGCCCTGAGTAACAGGCCGACGACGAGCGCAATCCTGAGAAACAGGCGGCCCTGTTCTAGGTCTGTTGCGGGCTCGAGGACTGATGGAACAGAGGTCATTTCTGGGGGTCGCGCGCCGTCCTGCCACGTCGCGGCCTGCCGATAAGCAGGCAGGACGCCGTGTACATACTGTAGTTTAGAAGGACCGCTTGCCCGCACACTCCGCTCGTTCTATCGGCCGACTCGCACCGCTCCTTGACGCCTTCGGTTGGGCCTTCTGCGGCGCGTGGGCGCTGGCCACCCTCGGGTTCCCCCTGGTCAAGGGCATGCCGGCCGGGTATCTGCCCGTCCTGGCCGGCGCGGGGCTAGGGGGTCTGGTCTGGCGCAGTCGGGCCGGCCTCGGCCGTTACGTCGAGGGCCTGAAGCCCGGCGCATACCTCTGGCTCGTCCTGGGTGCGGCGGTCGTGCTGCGCGCCGCGGCCGTGGCGTATTTCCCGCTCGAACCGATGGTGGACGACGCGCAATTCCACCGCTATGCCGTCGCCATGGTGCACGGCGGCGGCTACGGCGCACCCGGCGTCCGGGCGTGGTTCCCGCCTGGGATGTCCCTGGTGCTCGCGGGCTGGTATTTCGTCACGACACCATCGCCGCTGGCCGGCAAGATCCTCCAGATCGGCTTCAGCGCTCTGCTCGTGTGGCAGACGTGGGCCACGGTTCGGCAGTTCCTGCCCGAGCGTGTCGCGCGGCTGGCGGCGCTGCTCGTCGCTGTGTCGCCGACACTGGTCTTCTACACCGCAACCCTTGGCTACGAGATCCTCCTCGCACTGGTGCTGCTCCTCAGCTGCCGCCTCGCATTCCGGGTGACGACCGTCCACGCGTCATCCGTGCCCACATTGCTGGCCATTGGCGCGCTGCTTGGATGCGGCGCCCTGCTGAAGCCGATTTGCCTACTCCTCCCAGTGCTCTTCGCAGTCGCGTGGTGGCTTATCGATGGCAGCCTGCTGCGCGCGGCCGGACGGGCCGCGCTGGTCGTCGTCGTGATGCTGCTCGTCATCAGCCCGTGGACCCTCAGGAACTACCGCGTCCTCCACGCCTTCGTGCC
The DNA here is from genome assembly GCA_040349235.1 of Acidobacteriota bacterium. Classification (GTDB taxonomy): domain Bacteria; phylum Acidobacteriota; class Vicinamibacteria; order Vicinamibacterales; family CAVVIG01; genus JBEQUD01. Next base: position 1,441 of record JBEQUD010000331.1, on the reverse strand, counting down.
GATTTCGACCAACGGCGGCACGACGCTCTACTCGGCCAATAATCCACGCGCCACGGGCCTCGCCATGCCTGTGGAGCCGCTGCCGGGCGAATCGGACGAGGTCAGCCGGGACCGGCTGCGGATGAAGGCGGCGGTGGCGTGGATCCTGGGGCATCCGGCGGCATCGTTTCAGCTCGCCCTGGCCAAGGCCAGCTACACGTGGGGGGCAAGTTCGTCGATTATGTCCGTCGTCTCGACCGACCGCCTTCCGCCCGCGGTCGAGTCTGCGTGCAAGGCGCTCCTCAACCTGACGTGGACGGCGCTGCTCGTGTGGTGCATCGCGGCCACCGCAACGGGGCGGCCCTGGTCGCAGCCGGGCATGGTGCCGGCTACGCTCGTCGTGGCCTACGTATTCGGCCTGCACCTTTTCTACGAGGCCCACAGCCGGCATCATGTGCCCGTCGTGCCGCTGCTCTGCATCGTGGCCGCGACATCACTTGCGGCCGCGCCCGCCGGGCGCCGCGACTAATGCTCTCCTTCTTGCGACGACACGCGTTGCTGCTGCTGACGGCGACGGCCCTCGCCTTGCGGCTAGCCGGCAGTGGCTTCGGCGCGCCCGCGCACGTGCACCCGGACGAAGTGCAGTACATGCCGACCGCATTGGGCATGGCGGCCGATCGCGTGCTCGTGGCCCGGGACTACCACAACCCGCACCTGCTGACGAACCTGTGTTTCGTGATTATCGGTGGGCTGTTCGGCCTCCTGAAAATCGTCGGCATCACGCCGGACGTGGACGCCTACCGCGGGTTCGTCTGGACGCACACGTTCGTCTTCCTCCTGCTCGCACGATGGCTGTCTGCCGCGGGGGCGCGGCCTCGGTGGCGCTGGTCTACCGGCTGACTCGACGCATCGCCAGCCGCGAGGCGGCATTGCTCGCGGCGGCGACGATCGGCGTCAGTTTCCTGCACGTGCGCGACAGCCACTTCGCGACCAATGACGTGCTGATGGTCACGCTGGTCGTCGCGGCCGTCCTGCAGGCGGTCCGCTACCTGGACCGGCCGTCAGCGGGCAATCTGTTCATCGCGGGGGCACTGGCGGGCGCGGCCGCGGGGGCCAAGTACAACGGGGCGATCGCCACCGCTTCTGTCGCCGTGGCGCTCGTCGTTGTGACGACGGTGCGTCAGCGGCGCCCGGCGCTATTGGTGTACGGCGGGGCCGTGTGCGCGGTCGGCACCTTCGTGGGGTTTGCCGCGAGCAATCCCGCCGTGCTGCTCGCGCCGAGACATGTCCTGAACGGCTTCCTCCAGGCGAGCGCGCTCGACAGGGCCGCGTTCTGCTGCCAGAGCTCGCGTGCCGTGCCGCTGCAGATGGCCGATGCCACGGTGCTCGGTATCGGCGCGTGCGCCGTGCTCGCCGCCATCTGGGGCGTCGTGGTCGCGCTACGAACAAGGCCGCGCGCGGC
>JBEQUD010000317.1:0-9767 GCA_040349235.1 Acidobacteriota bacterium | reverse complement strand
TACACCTGGTTGGGCTCGATGAGGTTCACGGACACGTTCGCCGCATTCCCCGACAACGGCCGGCCGAGCGAGGGCTGCGTGAAGGCATTCGTGGCGTTGAAGTTGGCCGCAACCACGGGCCCCGGCGTGCTCTGGATGCCGGCGCTGACCCGCACGTCCACCTTCGGTATCTGGTACGTCCCCAGGCCCTTGGCCTGCACCAGGTACGGGGTCGCGTTGCGGCAATAGGGGCTCGTCGGGTTGACGGCAAAGGGATCGCCGAAGCCAGAGGCCAGCGTAATCTCGGGGAGCTTGGCCCGGACCTCGCAGGCGTCGGTGAGCGTACTGCCCATGCTCAGCCCGCCTTGCAGCGTGAGCCCACCCCTGCCACGGACGGTCGCGTTGACATCGACGCCCTGGAAGCGCTGCACCATCGTGCCGTAGTTGTCGGCGAGCGTGATGTAGTTGGCGGTCTGGCCGAACTTCGCGGGGGACACGTTGTAGAGGCCCCCCACGGTGTAGCCGCCTCCCCCTGGAAGCCGCGGGTCGGTCGGCGCGACGATGCTGAACTGGCTGAAGTCGCTCGGCGCGACCAGCGTGTTGTCCGTGACGGTGAAGTTGCCGAACCACCGCCGGAAGTAGCTGACGTCCACGGCGACGCTGCGCGTGAGTTGCTGCTGCACGCCGGCCACCAGTTCCCAGTTGTTGCTGCGGAGGCCGTAGCCGTTCACGACCGAGGGATCGTACGTCGTGTTGGTCACCGGCAGACCGAACGCCAGATTCGCCAGCGCGCCGCACTCGCCGTTCCTCGCCGTGTTCTGCAGCTCGCAGTCGGGAACGAAGTTCTTGTTGCTGTCCGTCCAGCTCCGCGTGGTGCTCGTGACGACCAGGTTCACGGGATTCATGAGGCCGGCGTACGTCGCGCTCGAGCCCAGCTGGGCGCCCAGGTACTTGTTCAGCGACATCTTGACCGCGGTCTTCCCGTTGCCGAACACGTCGTAGGCCGCGCCGGCGCGCACCGTCACGTCCTTGAAGGTGGCACCCTCGGTCGCGGGAAACGACACGTTCCTGGTCGGGGCCAGGGCAATCGGACCGAGCGTCACGGGGTCGAAGTAGGAGTGGAAGTAGTCCCAGCGCACGCCGCCCGTCAGCGTCAGGTGTTTGATGGTCCAGCGGTCCTGCGCGAACAGCCCCAGCTCCGTGGTCGGGTTGTAGCTCTCGCGAGGGTCGGCGAACTCGGTGATTGAGGTCGGCACGCCGCTGGCAAACGTATAGTCGGTGCTCTGCGGGTTGCTCGACGCCTGCGAGTAGGACTTGGCCCACTGCCCCTGGAATCCGGCCTTGAGCGCGTGCGAGCCGGTCACCAGAGAGGCCGCGCCCCTCACGTTGTTGTTCCGGTTCTGCGTGATGCTGGTTTCGGTGTACGACCGGTACATGATGCCGAGCACGCTGTCCCTGACGCCGATGATGGACCGGTCCGACGCGATGGTCCGGTAGCCGTTCTCGAGGTGGTCCAGCACGGCCGCGTCCACGAGGAGCCGGCTCGTGACGGGCGCGGAATAGGTGACCGACACGAACCGCTGCGCGGGGAAGGTGGTGGACGAGGTGGCCTCCGGGGACAGTGTCGGGAGGCTCTGCGGGCAGATGCACCGCACCTGATAGTCGGCATAGAACGCCAGCTTGTTGCGTTGGCTCGCCTGCCACGTCAGACGCGCGTTCTCGCTGTAGTAGAGGACGCCGGAGATGGGGAGCGTCGCGGAGGTGTCGGGCGCATACAACCACGAGTTCGGGTTGCCGGCGTTGAGGTTCGGGTACACGGCCACGTAGCTCTCGCTGCGCAGCCTGTTTGCCGACACGTAGAACCAGAGCTTGTCCTTCAGGATCGGTCCCCCGCCGGCCGGATTGATGGTGTAGGAGCTCTTCAGGGCCTTGACCGGATTGGGCGCGGGGAACCCGCGCGCCGCCAGGTCGCTCGTGTAGTTGGAGCTCTGGAGCGACGGGCCGCTCAGGTCCATGAAGACACTGCCGTGGAACAGGTTGCCGCCCTCGCGCGGGATGACGTTCATGCGGACGCCGCCGGCGTTGTCCTCGGCGGAGAGACCCGACGTGTCGATGGTGAATTCCTGCATCGAGGCGACGTTGCTGAGGAAGGTCGTCGAGTTCCCGGAGGCCGTGCTGAGCGGCAGCCCGTCCATCAGCATGCGTTGGTCGAGCCGGTTGCTGCCGTGGATGGAAATGCTCTGGACACCGTTCAGCGCGGAGCCGCCGACGTCCTGCACGGAGTTCGCACCCGATCCGACGACCATGCCGGGGATGAGGACCGCCATGTTCTGGAGGGTTCGGCCATTCGGCACGGCGTCGATGAGCTCGCGGCTGACCGAGTGCTCGGTCGCCACGCCCTGGACGTCCACGAGCGGCGATTCGCCGGTTACCGTCACCGTCTCTTCGACAGACCCGACCTTGAGGTCCGCGTTGACCACGGCGGTCGCCGTACCGGCGAGGGTGATGCCTTCCCGCTTCACGGTGTTGAAGCCGGTCAGACTGAACGTGAGGACGTAGTCGCCGGGCCGCAGATCGACGATGCGGTACTGGCCCGAGCCGTCGCTGACGGCCGTCCGGACTTTTTCGATGAGCGCGGGACTCCCCGCCTCCACCGTCACGCCGGGGAGCACGGCGCCGGACACGTCCTTGATGACGCCGGTCAGCACGGCTTGGGCAAACAGCGTGGAGGGACAGGCAACAAGCCCCGCGATCAGGGCGAGCACCACACAGATCGTGCTTCGGCGCATACACATCTCCCGTTTGTTCTTGCGTGAACGTCGCTGGCGCGTCGCGACCCGGACGCGCAGCGACGCGGAGCATCGGCCGGGGGCAGTACGCCCCGGCGACGCGTGGATTCTGACGCCTGTCCGCGAGTTTGTCACGCACGAACCGGAGGCGCCTCTCTCGGCCTGTGGGGCCGGACCGCGCAATGGGTGCGCACGCTCCTCCCGCACACGGCGCCCCGCCTGGCAGTTAGTTGACATGACATCGAATGTCATGTAATGTATTCGCGATGGGTGCCTCGCACCGCTCGATCGGGTCGGAGATCAAACAGCGGCGTCCCTTCGCCTCGAAGGCGCAAGAAGCGACCGTGGCGCTGCTGCGGACGGCGGACCTCGTCCGGCGCCGGCTGTCGAAGATTGTCGAGCCGTCCGGGGTCACCCTGCAGCAGTACAACGTCCTGCGGATCCTGCGCGGCTCGCAAGGGCAGCCGCTTTCCGCGATCGAGGTCGGCGAGCGTCTCATCGAAGAGGTGCCGGGCGTCAGTCGGCTGCTTGACCGTTTGGTCGGCAAAGGCCTCGTCCGACGGGAGCGGGCGGTCGCGGACCGCCGCATGCTCGAGTGCGCCATCACCGCAAAGGGCCTCGATTTGCTGGCGCGGCTCGACGCGGCCGTCGATAGGGGCGACGAACAGATTGGGCAACGTTTGACGGCGCGAGGCATCGAAACACTGAACGACCTACTCGGGCGGATTCGCGAGAGCGAAGGGTAGAACGGACACGGCCGGCTTTCTTTGGCGTCAATACATGTCATGTCATTCAATGACATGACCTTAACATGGAGCAACGATCATGCACACGACCACGCACACGTTGACAGCGACGGCCCCAGCACGCGCCTGGAGATGGGACAACGCGATCGCGACCGAGGCCAGCACCTCACAGGCGCTCCTGCGCGTGGTGCTCGCGGCGATCCTGCTGCCGCACGGCGCGCAGCACCTGCTCGGGCTGTTCGGCGGCTACGGGTTCAGCGGCACGCTGGGCTGGATGACCGGCACGCTCGGCATCGCCGCCCCGCTCGCCGCCGTGGGCATCGTCACCGAATTCGTCGCGCCGCTGCTGATGTTGGCGGGCCTGCTGGCGCGTCCCGCGGGGCTCGCGCTGGCCGTCTTCATGGCGTTCGCCGCGCGCACCCACGTGGAGAACGGCTTCTTCATGAACTGGTTCGGTGCGCTGCCCGCCGGGCAGGAAGGTTTCGAGTACCACCTGCTGGCCATCGCCATCGCCCTGACCGTCGCGGCGCGCGGCGCCGGCGCCTTCTCGGTCGATGGCTGGCTGACGGGCCGGGCGGCGCGGTAGAGGCACGCGGCGCGCGCCCGCTACTTGGCGAGCGGGTCGGGACGCATCTGGAAGTGCACGAGCTGGCTGGGGGTGTCCTTGCCGCCCTCGGTCAACTGCGAGCCGCGCACCTGGTTGGCGGCCCACACACCGCGTCCCTTCCATCCGCCCTTCGCGTCGTCGATGCGGCCGTCGAAGAACCGCGAGAAGAAGCCCATCGGGTACGGCACCCGCATCCGGATCCACTCCTTCGTGGCCGGCAGAAACGCGATGAGCGCCTCGGACGTGTTCGCATCGAGAATCGGGACGTTCGTGCCGAGGCCGAGCGTGTTGTAGCGGTCGATCCAGAGATAGTAGTTCTCGCCGACCTTCACGCTCGGGTCGCTCTTGAACACCGGCCCCGGCACCGGATAGAGCGTCCAGCCTTCGATGCAGTGCTGTCCGCTCGTCGCGGCCGGCCCGCGCGTGACGGCGCACTTGCGGCGATCGAAGCTGGCGAAATAGCCCTCGTTGATGAGCGGCGTCCACACGACACCGTCCGTGTCGATGTCGATGCCGCGAGGATGCGAGGTCGTGACACCGGGCATCTTCGGGTTGTTGTAGGGCGGCTCGTAGAACTCGGCGACGCACGTCTCGGGCGGATTCGCGCCGCGCGTGATCCGCACCAGCTTGCCGGGGACGGGCGACGTCACCGAGTACCACAGGCTGCCGTCCACCGGGTTGTAGGCGATGCCGTAGGCCCCGGGCGCCGGCACCGCGCGGTCGAGGTCGGGTTCGACGGGCTCGGGCGGCCTGGTGTACGCGCCGATCTTGCCGTCGCCGTTCACGTCCATGACCGCAGGACACCAGCCCTGCGATTTCTCCGCATCGTGGGTTTCGTCCCACACGCGCGTGTTGACCCAGCCGATGCCGCCGTCGTTCTGGATGGAGTAGTAGAGCGTCTGGTCCTTGTCGTCGGCAAATGCCACGCGCGTTGCCGTGACGCACAGATCGATGAAGGCGAACTTGCCGGTGCGCGGGTCGTAGACATCCACGCCCTTGCCGCCCAGTTCGTGCGGCGAGTTCTTCGCGAACTTGTTGTTCGACCCCGCCTTGCAGTAGTCCGGATTGCCGATGCGTGTCTCGGCCAGGAACCAGATGCGGCCCTGCTTGTCCATCGTGATGGGGCCCGGGTTGACCGGATCCTTCCAGACGGCGTCGTCGCCGAAATAGACCGACGGGAACGGCTGCTTCTGGGGCGACCACGGCTCGAGCTTCGCGCGATCCTCCTCGTGGGGCAGCGGCACCTTCACCATCGTGTGCTTGTGTTCCAGCGGATCGATGATGGCGAGGACGCCCTCCGACCAGTCGGTGCCATAGACCGCACCGCCGGCGTTGACGCTCGGGTCGAGCCGGTCGCTCGAGATCATCGCGTGCAGAAACGCCGCCCGCACCGACCAGTCCCACATCGTGAGGACGACGTTGCGCTCGGCGCCCTGCGGGCGCGTCGGCACGGGCGGCAGTTCGCCGGCCGCGATCCGATCCCCCCAGTCCGCGAACATGGCCAGGGCCGCATCGTGCCCCATGCGGTTGAGATTCTGCATCGTCTGCCGGCCAATCTGGCCCGACGAGAGGAAGCGTTCCCACGCATCCTTGCTGTTGGCGAACTTACCGAGGCTCGCGGGAATCTCGCGGGTGGACTTGCCCCCGACGGAATGGCAGGTGCCGCATCCGCCCTTCAGGTACTGGAGAAACTCGGCCTGCGTCCTGATGATGCTCGGCCGCGGTGCCGCCTCCGGGGCCGAGACACCATGCGTCAACTTGGGCGGCTCGGCGACGCCCGGCAGCGGCGGCGGCGCGGGGACGTTCATGGGAAAGGCGGTCTTCGCGGGAATCTTCAGGAGCGACTGCCAGTTCTCGGCCGGATAGTACTCGGCCGCGGCGCGCGCGTCGGGGGCGACGACCGCCGTCAACGCGACGTGCTGGCCGGGGGCCGCGGCCACCGATGGCGAGTCCACCAGGCCGTATCCACGCACCCAGACCTTGTAGCGCGCACGCGGCAGGTCGGGCAGGACGTAGCGGCCGCGATCGTCGGTGACGACGATCTTGCGGAACTTCGTCGGCAGGTCCGTCGTTTCCGCGATGACCCACACGCCGGCTTCCGCGCCGTTCGTGCTCGTCACCACCCCGCCGATGTCGTCGGGGTCGATCGAGACCTGGGCCGCCGCCTGCGGCGCGGCCGGGTGTGGCCCCGGCCGGGCCTCGGTCAGCACCAGCGCACCAGCCACCAGGCCGCCGCAGACGGCCGCGCCGACGAACTGTCGCACCCAGCGCAGATTCGCCATGGGCCTGGCCCTACTGCTCTTTGCCGCCGATCTGCACGGACAAACCGTCGGGATCGGCGACGTAGATGCTCGTGTCGCTCCGCCGGATAATCTTCTCGCCGCGCCGCTGCAGTTCGGCATCAATCGCGGGGCGGACGCTCTTGTCTTCGTCCCAGCCGGCGATGTGGAAGCAGATGTGATCGACCGGATCCTTCTCCAGATCCCGGGTCTTGATAATCAGCAGCGACTCGCCGACCTGCAGGTTGGCCTTGCGCTTGTTGTCGTCGAGCACCACCTTCATGCCGAAGAGCTCCGAGTACCAGTCGCGGCACTTGGCGTAGTCGGCGACGGGGTGGCTGGCGTGGTGGAAGTACGTCGCTTTGAACTTCGGGGGGGCGGACGCCGCCTCCGCGAGGTTCGTGCCCGTCGCCACGGCTGTCGCCGCGACGGCGATGCTCTGGATCAGCTGGCGTCGGCTCATCCGGCCCTGTTCGAAATCCTGCAGCAACGTCGCAATCATGTGTTCCATGGCGTTTACTCCTGCTTGAGGGAAGGTCTGGGTGAGGAAGCGTAGCGTGAGCACGACCTCTCTTTCAACACGAGCGCCGAGAAAGGTCGACCAGGCGGTTGACCGTGTTCCAGTTGCGGGTCGTGGCCGACGTCCCCAGCTGCTTCTGGAAGTAATCCACCGAGAGCGTGGTCTGTCCCGCGCCCGAGGGCAGATGCAGGTAGATGTCACGCCCGCGGACGACGTATTCGTCGGGGGCCGAGCGCGCCGGGTCCAGCCGTGCCAGGGCATCGGCCGACGGCGTGCCCGCCAGAAACGTGACATACACCCGGGCTTCCCTTCCGCGAAAAGGGTTCGAACCCGCCACAGCCGCTAGCTCCGCGTGCGTGCGCAGGACGACGGCAATGCGCAAACCGAAGGCCTTCTGGATGGCCGCTTCAAGATTTGCGGCCACGCGCGCTTCGTCCGCGCGGGCGCAGGTGAACACGACGTTGCCGCTGGCGATATACGTCGCAACGTCGTCGTGGCCAAGGCCCGCGACCACCGCCTTGAGCGCCTTCATGGGCACGAGATTGCTGCCGCCGACGTTGATGCCGCGCAGGAGCGCCACGTAGGTGACCATGGCGAAAACGATAGCCCAGGTCGCGCTTCGGCTACTGTATGGGGCTGGAGGAGAAGATGCGACAGGCGACCCGCGCGATGCTCACCGTGTGTTTCACCCTTACGGCCGTGGCCGCGGGGGCGCAATCCTGGCAGCCCCCCGCCGACACGGCGCGGTGCCCGTCCAAGTGGGGCGCGGGCGACGAACGCGGGTCCGTCAACCTGATGTCCCGCGACACCGTCCTGCGCGCGGCGCGGCTCATCACGACCGGCGAGGTGTTCGAGCTGGGACAGGTGCTCGAGGCCTCGATGCCGTTCTTCGGTCCCCGCATCTTCAACCTGCAGACCAAGCTGACCAACCGTCTGCCCGGCGCCAACCACCGCGCCAGCAACGAGGAAATGGTCGTGACCGAGCTGGGTCAGGTCGGGACGCAGATCGACGGGTTCGCGCACCAGACCATCGGGGACAGCCTGTACAACTGCTTCTCGCTGCAGGACACGATGACGCGCAACGGCTTCACCAAACTCGGCATCGAGAAGATGGGCACGCTGATGACGAGGGGGGTGCTCATCGACGTGGCGGCGCTGAAGGGCGTGCCGATGCTCGGCGAACACGACGAGATCACCGCGCAGGATCTGCAGGACGCCTTGAAACGCGAGAACCTCGTGCTCCAGCCGGGCGATGCCGTGCTCGTGTATACGGGGTGGGGCGCGCTCTGGAACAAGGACAACGTCCGCTACATGGCGACGGAGCCCGGCATCGGCGTCGGCGCCGCCGAATGGCTGGTGAAACAGAACCCGATGGTCGTCGGGTCGGACAACTGGGGAGTCGAGGTGGTGCACAACCCCGACCCGACGTTGAACGAGCCCGTGCACCAGATCATGCTCACGGTCAACGGCGTGACGCTCATCGAGTCCTTGAAGCTCGACGTGCTCGCGGCACGCGGCGTCCACGAGTTCGCCTTCGTCGTGGAGCCGCTCAAGATGAAGGGCGCGACAGGGTCAACCATCGCGCCCATCGCCGTCCGCTGAGCCGCTAGCGTCGCCGGGCGGCTGTCTTCTTCCGCGCGGGCGCCGCTTTTCTGGCAGCCGTGCGGCCCGCTTTCCGCACGGCCTTTTTCGGCGCGCGTTTCACGACCTTCTTGGCGACTTTCTTGGCTGCCTTCTTGGGTGCGGCTTTCTTTGGCGCTGCTTTCTTGGCCGCTTTCGTCACAGCCGCCTTCTTCGTCGGGCGCGGCGCGGCCTTCTTTGCGGCCTTCTTCGCGACGGGCTTGGCGGCCTTCCTCGAGACCGGCGCGGCCGCTTTCTTGGCCGCGGGTTTCGCGGCCGCCTTCTTCGCGACGGCCGCACGGGCCACCGTGTACTGAGGCTCGAGCACGTCCGAGGACGTGGAGGCGAGGATTACCACCGTGGCACGATCCGCGACGCCGCCGTCCGTGTCGTCATCGCCTTCCAAGTCGCCGAGGCCGAGGTCGTCGGAATCGGACTCGGTCGCCAGTTCGTCATCCGAGAGCTCAATCTCGCCGTCGAAATCGTCGTCCTGCATGTGCGCCTCATAGCGGGAACGGCCCGCGTCGTTCGGACCCCGGTGGTCCATTCCGCCTCGAAAACCCAGCGGGCGCCTAGTCTGACCAACGGACACCGCGCCGTCAAGGATTCTTCCGCGCGCCGACCCACAACGACCGTCCGGTCAACTCGCGGTGATCGAGCTTCGCCGCACGATCGAGCTTGGCGACGATCTCGGGCAGCTCCAGCCGGAAGCGCCACTCGTCGGCCCGCCCGCCGATGGCCTCCACTTTTGTCCGCCACGCGTTCCACCACGGTGCGATCTTTCCCGCGAGAGGCTCGATAACAAGGAGACGATCGCCGCCGGCTGCGCGTTCAACGAGCCGCGCCAGCACCGCGTCGCGCGACGCGTCCGCCAGCTCGTTCAGGGCGAAGGCCGCCAGGAACGCGGCCGGTGCCGCCGGCAGGCGCACGGTCGCGAGGTCGCCGCGCACCGTGCGAGCGGCCAAGCCGAAGTGGCGGTAGGTCCGCGCGGCTTCGCCGATCGTCCACGGGTGGCGATCGATGCCGAGTACCTGCGGCGCTCGCTCGCAGGCCGTCGCCCACGCGGCCCCAGCGGCCCCCGTGCCGCACCCCAGATCGACGAGCGTCGTGACGCCCGTCCGCGCGTCCGGCAGGGCTCGCACGATGGCGTCGACGAGCAGGAAATGGAGTGGCGCGTAGAAGAGCGCGAACGCGGCCCGCTTGCCCGCGCCGTCGAGGGCGGCGCCG
>JBEQUD010000316.1:0-5119 GCA_040349235.1 Acidobacteriota bacterium | reverse complement strand
CTCGTAGATCTTCGCGCGCCCGGTCACATCGTCGGACTTCGCCGTGAGGAGCTCCTGGAGGATGTGCGCCGCGCCGTAGGCTTCGAGCGCCCAGACCTCCATCTCCCCGAACCGCTGTCCGCCGAACTGCGCCTTGCCGCCCAGCGGCTGCTGGGTGATGAGCGAGTACGGCCCGATGGAGCGCGCGTGGATCTTGTCGTCTACGAGGTGCGACAGCTTGAGCATGTAGATGTAGCCGACGGTGACGTTCTGCTCGAACTGGTCTCCCGTCATGCCGTCGTAGAGCTTCGTCTTGCCGCTCATCGGCAGCCCAGCGCGATCGAGCCAGCTCTTGATCTCGCCCTCGCGCGCGCCATCGAACACCGGCGTGGCGAAGTAGAGGCCCAGCGCGTGCGCGGCCCACCCGAGGTGCGTCTCGAGAATCTGACCGACGTTCATACGCGACGGAACGCCGAGCGGATTGAGCACGATCTCGACCGGCGTGCCGTCCGGCAGGTACGGCATGTCCTCTTCCGGCAGGATGCGCGCGATGACGCCCTTGTTACCGTGCCGGCCGGCCATCTTGTCGCCGACCGAGAGCTTGCGCTTCATCGCGACGTACACCTTGACGAGCTTGATGACGCCCGGGGGCAGTTCGTCGCCGCGGCGGATCTTCTCTTTCTTCTCCTCGAAGAGGTTCTTGATGACCTCGACCTGGCGCTCGGTCCGCTCCTCGAGGTCGCGGAGGTCGTCCTCGAGCCGCGTGTCGTCGGTCGCGATCTTCAGCCGCACCATCGTGGCGTACGGCATCTCCTGCAGGATTTCCTCGGTGAGCGCCGTCCCCTTCTTGAGGATGCGCTCGCGGCCGTAGTCGTCGAAGAGGTCCGACCGGAGCTCCTGCCCCTTCAGCATCATGATCACGCGCTTCTTCACTTCGTCGTGGAGGATGCGGATCTCGTCCTGGAGGTTCTTCTCCATCATGTCGAGCTCGTCCTGCTCGATGGCCTTCGCGCGGTCGTCCTTCTCGATGCCCTTCCGCGAGAAGATCTTCACGCCGACGATGATGCCTTCGATGCCGGGCGGGCAGATGAGCGAGGCGTCGCGGACGTCGCCCGCCTTCTCGCCGAAGATGGCGCGGAGCAGCTTTTCCTCGGGCGTCAGCTGGGTCTCGCCCTTCGGCGTGACCTTGCCGACGAGGATGTCGCCCGGCTTGACGTTCGCGCCGATGCGGATGATGCCGCTCTCGTCGAGATCCTTCAGGAAGCTCTCGGACACGTTCGGGATGTCACGGGTGATTTCCTCGGGCCCGAGCTTCGTGTCGCGCGATTCGATCTCGAACTCCTCGATGTGGATGGACGTGTAGTAGTCGTCCTTCACCATCCGTTCGGAGACGAGAATGGCGTCCTCGAAGTTGTAGCCGCGCCACGGCATGAACGCCACCAGGACGTTGCGGCCGAGGGCGAGCTCGCCCAGTTCCGTGCAGGGCCCGTCGCCGAGCACCTGGCCCTTGTGGACCTTCTGGCCAACCCGAACGATCGGCTTCTGGGTGATGCACGTGTTCTGGTTGGAGCGCTTGAACTTCGTCATCGGGTAGATATCAGCGCCCATTTCCTTGCTGGTATCGCCCGACTCGCTCTCCACGCGGACGACGATGCGCTGCGAATCGACGTAGTCGATGGTGCCCGAGCGCCGCGCGACGATGACGGCACCGGAATCGCGTGCCGTGATGTACTCCATGCCCGTGCCGACAAACGGCGCGCGTGCGCGGAGCAGCGGCACCGCCTGGCGCTGCATGTTGGAGCCCATGAGCGCGCGGTTCGCGTCGTCGTTCTCGAGGAACGGAATCAGCGAGGCCGCGACCGACACCAGCTGCTTCGGCGAGACGTCGATGAACTGGATGTTGGCGCGAGGCGACAGGATGAAGTTGCCCGCCTGGCGCGCGTTCACGCGTTCCTGCGTCAGGCGACCCTCCGCATCGACCGCCGCGTTGGCCTGCGCGATGATGTACTGGTCCTCTTCCCACGCCGACAGATAGAAGGAGAAGGGCTCGAACTCGACGCCCTTCTTCTTCGACCGGCCGTCCTCGGACACCAGCTCGTCGGCCTCGACGATGTCGCCGCTCTTGTACTTGCTGCCGCCGGCGTTGACGATGAGGCAGTAGTCGGTCACCCGGCCGTCCTTGACCTTGCGGTAGGGCGACTCGATGAAGCCGAACTCGTTGATGCGCGCGTAGCACGACAACGACGAGATGAGGCCGATGTTCGGACCTTCCGGCGTCTCAATCGGGCAGATGCGGCCGTAGTGCGTCGGGTGGACGTCGCGGACCTCGAAGCCGGCGCGCTCGCGCGACAGCCCGCCTGGCCCGAGGGCCGACAGACGGCGCTTGTGCGTGATCTCGGACAGCGGGTTGGTCTGGTCCATGAACTGCGAGAGCTGCGACGACCCGAAGAACTCGCGAATCGCGGCCATGACCGGCTTCGCGTTGATGAGGTCGTGTGGCATCGCCGTCGCCATTTCCTGGTAGACGGACATCTTCTCCTTGATGGCGCGTTCCATGCGGACGAGGCCGATCCGGAACTGGTTCTCGAGGAGCTCGCCAACCGAGCGCACGCGCCGGTTGCCGAGGTGATCGATGTCATCGACGTTCGCCGGGTTCTTGCGCAGTTTCAGCAGGGTCTTCAGCACGTCGTAGAAATCCTGCGGGTGCAGGATCTTCTCGTCGAGCGGCGTGTTGAGGCCGAGCTTCGTGTTGAGCTTGAGGCGGCCGACCCGCGAGAAGTCGTACTTCTGCGGGTTGAAGAACATGTTCTCGAACAGCGAGCGGCTGCTGTCGAGGGTCGGCGGATCGCCCGGCCTAAGGCGGCGGTAAATCTCGATCAACGCCTCTTCGTGCGTGTGGATCGGATCCTTCTTCAAGGTCTGGCTGATGATGGAGCCGACCTCGTCGCGCTCGGGGAAGAAGACTTCGATGCGATCGACGCTCTTCTCCTGCGCCATCGAGATGACGCGCGGCTCGAGCGGCTCGTTCGCCTCGAGGATGACCTCGCCGGTGGCCGGATCGACCACATCGGCCGCGGCATACGCCCCCTCGAGCTCGGCGTCGGAGATCTCGACGCTCTCGACGTTCGCCTTCTTCAGCGCTTCGATGGCGTTCTTCGTGATCTTCTTGCCCTGCTGGACCGTGAAGTTGGCGCCGGGGACGACGATGTCCCGCGCGGCGCGCAGCCCCACGAGGCTGTCGCTGACGCCCCAGGAAATGGAGCCCGGCGTCAGGAACAGCTTGTCCACGTTGTGGAAGGTCCGGAGGATCTCGTCGGCGCCGCGCAGCCCGAGGGCGCGCAGGAACACCGAGGCCAGGAACTTCCGCTTGCGATCGATGCGCACGTAGAGCAGGTTCTTCGTGTCGTACTCGAACTCGACCCACGAGCCGCGATACGGGATGATCTGCGCGACGTAGAGCGTCTTGTCCTCGGAGTGGAAGAACGCCCCCGGCGAGCGGTGGAGCTGGGACACGATGACGCGCTCGGTGCCGTTGATGATGAAGGTGCCGTTCTCCGTCATCAGCGGGATGTCGCCGAAGTAGACCTCCTGCTCCTTGATGTCGCGGATGGTCTTGACACCCGTCTCGGGGTCCTTGTTCCACACCACGAGGCGGATGGTCACCTTCAGCGGCACGGCGTAGGTCATGCCGCGCTCCTGGCACTCGTCCACGTCGTACTTCAACTTGAGCGAGACGGTGTTGCCGCAGATATCGCACACGTCGCCGTGCGCCTGGTTGCCCTTGCCGCAGTTCGGGCAGAGGACCTCGCGATCGCCGTAGGGGTCCGCGATAAGCGTGGTGCCACAGTTGCTGCAGGGCTTGCGCAGGTGGTTGAGCCCCTGCAGCTTGCTGCACTTGCACTCCCAGTTGCCGATCGAATACTCGATGAATTCGAGCGAGGAGTTCTCGCGGAAGTCACTGATCGGGAACACCGACTTGAACACCGACTGCAGACCGGCGTCCTCGCGCTCGCTCGGCAGACGGTTCATCTGCAGGAAGCGCTCGTACGACTTCTTCTGGATCTCGATGAGGTTCGGGATCGGAACGGTCGTCTTGATTTTCGAAAAATCGATGCGCTCGCGGTAGACGTTCTTGGGAAGGCTGTACATTCTGTGGACCTCGAAGAAATAAGAGCGCTCGCCGAACCAACACCCTCGAGCCGACGCCGCACGCGTGCGGGCGCCGGCAAATGGCGGGCGGCTCGGGGCCCACAGGCCCCGAGCCGCCTACCACGAACCCGCGGTGTTACTTGATTTCGACCTTGGCGCCGACCTCTTCGAACTTCTTCTTGATCGTGGCCGCCTCGTCCTTCGACACGGCCTCCTTGACGGGCTTGGGCGCGCTCTCGACGAGGTCCTTCGCTTCCTTCAGGCCCAGGCTGGTGATCTCGCGGACGACCTTGATCACGTTGATCTTGTTGGTGCCGACTTCGGTCAGCGACACCGTGAACTCGGTCTTCTCCTCGGCCGGGGCTGCCGCGCCGCCCGCGGCGCCGCCTGCCATCGCCATCACGGGCATCGCCGCGGCCGCGGACACGCCGAGCTCGGACTCGAGTGTCTTCACGAGCTGCGAAAGCTCCAGAACGCTGATCCCCTTGATGTACTCGACCACCTGCTGCTGCGTCACTTCTGCCATTGTCTCTTCTCCTAGTCGGCTTACAAACTTATAAAGGCTTACGGCTCAGGGCTCCGGGCTCAGGCTTCCTGCTTCTTCTTCTCCGCCTGGGCCAACACATTCATCAAATCGCGCGGCACGGCGTTCAGCACGGTGACGAGCTGAACCATCGGCGCCTGCAGGGTTCCGAGCAGGCGGGCGTACAGCTCGGGCTTGCTCGGCAACGACGCGAGGTCGTTGACGGCCGCCGGCTGGACCGCACGCCCCTGCACGACCGCCGCCTTGATCGTGAGCGTGGGAGCGGTCTTCAGGAAGGTGGTCAGCGTCTTGGCCAGCGCCACCGGGTCCGTGGTCGTATACGCCACGGCGGTCGCGCCGGCGAAGAACTGCTCGAGCGGCTCGAACGACGTGCCCTTGAGGGCCCGGCGGGCCAGCGTGTTCTTGACGACCTTGTAGCCGGCCTTCGCGGCACGCAACTGGCGACGC
>JBEQUD010000309.1:0-4015 GCA_040349235.1 Acidobacteriota bacterium | reverse complement strand
AGTGCATGAAGAGCGCACGCGGTTGTGCGGCCGCCATCAGGGCGCTGCTCACCTGGAAGGGGGCGAACACCCTGCGCCGGACGTCGGCTTCTGCCTCCTGGCCCATCGACGTCCACGTGTCCGTGTAAATGGCGTCGGCCCCGGCGACGGCCTCGGCCGGATCGCGGAAGACCCGGAGGCGGGCGCCGTGCCGTGCCGCACTCGCGGCCTGCTCGATGACCACGGGCGGCAGCTCGTAGCCGGCGGGCGTAGCGACGTGGAAATGCACGCCGAGCATCGCCGCGGCGTGCGCGAGCGACGCCGCCATGTTGTTCCCGTCCCCGACGAACGCGAGCCTGCGGCCCGGCAGCGCGCCGAGACGCTCGCGCAAGGTGACGAAGTCGGCGAGCGCCTGGCACGGGTGCTGCTCGTCGGTCAGCGCGTTGATCACGTGCAGGCGGGGCGCCGCGGCCGCGAATTCTTCCAGCGTGGGCTGCGAGAAGGTGCGCACGATGACGGCGTCCACCCACCGTTCGAGGCTGCGCGCGATGTCGGCCACCGGTTCGCGCCGCCCCATGGCCACGTCCGGCTGCAGCGAGATGACATCGCCGCCCTGCTCGCGCACGGCAATCTCGAATGTCGTGCGCGTACGGAGTGAAGGCTTCTCGAACAGCATCGCTACGTAGCGGCCGGTCAGGATGCTGGCGGTGGGTGCCTGCGCCCCGCTTTTCCGAGCGGCCTTCATGCGGATGGCGAGGTCGATGCAGCGCTCGAGCCCGGCAGCATCGAAGTCCAGGATGGACAGGAAATTCTTGTACCGCCGGCTCACGGTGGATGGAGCCATGCCGCCTACGACCGGTAGTCCGCGTTGATCCGCACGTACTCGGCGCTCAGGTCGCACGTCCACACGGTCGAAGACGCCGTGCCCGCCCCGAGGTCCACGGTCACGGTGATGTCCGTGCCCTTGAGGTACGCCGCTGCCGCCGGAGCCGCCTCGTCGTGCGGCTGCCCGCCTTCGAACAACACCGTGCCGCCGACCCGCACGGCCGCGCGCGACAGCTCGAACGCCACGTTTGCGCGTCCCGCGACGGCGATGAGCCGGCCCCAGTTCGGATCCCCACCGTGAATGGCGGTCTTGACGAGCGGTGAATTGGCGATGGCCTTCGCGGCCTGGCGTGCCTCCGCCTTCGAGGCCGCGCCGGTGACGTTGACCGTGACGAGTTTCGTCGCGCCCTCGCCCCCTCGAACGATGCCGAGCGCCAACTCGAGGCAGACAGCGCGCAGGCCCTCCGCGAAGACGCCATAGGTCTTCTCGTCCACCGCGACGCCACTGGCGCCGTTGGCGAGCAGCATGACGCAGTCGTTGGTCGAGCATTCGCCGTCCACAGTGATGGCGTTGAAACTGTCGTCCACGGCCTCGCGGAGCGCGCGCGCGAGGAGCGGCTGCGGCAGCGCGGCGTCGGTCGTGATGAAGCCGAGCATGGTGGCCATCATGGGTTCGATCATGCCGGACCCCTTGGCCATGCCGCCAATCCGCACCGTGCGGCCCCCGATCTCGATCTCGATGGCCGCTTCCTTGGGGAACGGGTCGGTGGTCATGATGGCGCGCGCGGCCTCGGCGCCGTGGTCAGCCGACAGCGCGGCGATTGCCGCCGGGAGCGCCGCCTGGATCTTGTCGATCGGAAGCGTCACGCCGATGACGCCCGTGGACGCGACGAGCACTTCGGTGACCGGGCAGTTGACGAGCGCCGCCGTCCTGGCGGCCATGGCGCGCGCGGCGCGCATGCCTTCGTCACCCGTGCAGGCGTTGGCGCAGCCGCTGTTGGTGACGATGGCGCGCGCCACCCCGTGGCTCGCGGCCAGGTGCTCGCGCGAGACGATGACCGGTGCCGCTTGCGCACGATTGGTCGTGAAGACACCGGCCGCGGTCGCGGGCGTGTCCGACACGAGCAGCGCCAGGTCCAGCTTGCCGCTGGCCTTGATGCCCGCGCTGAGGCCGGCGGCGCGGAAGCCCCTGGGCGTCGTCACGCCGCCCGCTGCGACGGCTGCTGACGGCGTCATGCTGCCCCCACGGCGCGGAACGCCGCATCGAGGCGGGCGAGGGCTTCGTCCACGTCCGGCTCGGTGATGACGAGGGGCGGCAGCAGGCGCACGACCGTCTCCGCCGTTCTGTTCACGATGACGCCGCGAGCGAGCGCTTCCTTGACCACCGGCCCTGAGTCGTGGGCGAGTTCGAGGCCCCACATCAGCCCGGCGCCTCGGACATCCGTGATGGCCGGATGCCGGCTGGCCAACGCCCGCAGCCGCTGCTCGAAGTGGCGTCCGACACGTCCGACTTGCGCCAGGAGCCCGCCCTCGATCAGCTCGTCGAGGAAGCAGATCGCGGCGCGGCAGGCGAGCAGGTTGCCGCCGTAGGTGCTGCCGTGGTCGCCGGGCGATATCGTGCTGGCGACGTCCTGGCCGATAAGCGCTGCCCCGACGGGTACGCCGCCGCCGAGTGCCTTGCCGATGGCAACTAGGTGAGGCTTGAGGCCGAGCGCGGCGAAGTAGAAGGGAATGCCCGTGCGGCCGAGGCCGCACTGGACTTCGTCAGCGATGACGAGCGCCCCTGTTCTCGCCGATGCCTCGTTGACGGCGGCCGCGAATGCCGGGGTGAGAGGCCGGATGCCGCCTTCGCCCTGAATCGGTTCGAGAATGATGGCGCAGGTCGCGGTCGAGACGGCGTCGAGGAGCGCCTGCGGATCGGTTGGGCTGACGAAGCGGACCGTCGGCAGCAGCGGCGCAAACGGCGCGCGGTAGTGCTCGTCCGACGTGACGGACAAGGCGCCGAGCGTGCGCCCGTGGAACGACTCGTCGAGCGCGATGAATTCGGCGCGCGGCGCCCCCCGCGTGTACCAGTAGCGCCGGGCGAACTTGAGGCACGCCTCGACCGCTTCGGTGCCGCTGTTGCAGAAGAAGGCGCGCGGCAGGCCCGAGAGGGTTGCCAGACGCTCGGCCAACTGGCCTTGGAACGGATGGTAGAACAGGTTCGACGTGTGCAGCAGGGTCTGCGCCTGTTCGTTGATGACGCGGGCGAGGCCCGGGTGCGCGTGGCCGAGCGAGGCGACACCGATGCCCGACAGCAGGTCGAGGTACTCGCGGCCCTCCGCGTCGTACAGCCGCACCCCTTCGCCGCGCACGAGGGTCACCGGCATGCGCCGGTAGGTCTGGAGGACGTGCTGCGCTTCCCGCGCCTCGATCTCGTCGATGGTGGTCGTATGCACTGCGCTATCCCTTCGGGCTCGAAGCCCAGGTTGCCGCACGGGTGATGTGCGTGGTGCCGCCGGGCGCGGAACCGGTGGCGGCGGCGACGAGCGACGCGCCGTCCCTGCCGTCGAGAATCAGCACGTCGCCCACGCCGGCCGCGACGGCCTGCTGGCAGGCACGCAGCTTCGCCACCATGCCCGCGGTGGCCGTGCCGTCGCTGACCAGGCCGTCGATGTCGCCGGCGTCCAGGGCGGCAACGGTGCCCCCGTCCGGGCCGAGCACGCCCGCGGTCGTCCCGGCGATGGCGAGCCTGCGCGCGCCTAGCCGGGCCGCTACGTGCCCTGCCAGCGTATCGGCGTTGACGTTGAACAGCCGCCCGTCGCGGCCGATCCCGATGCAGGCGATGACAGGTACGAAGCCGTGTTCGACGAGCGTCGTGAGGAGCCGTGTGTCGGAGTTCGCATTCGGCACGCCGACACATTCCAGATCGACGAGCCGTCCGTCGACCGTCCGGTGCGGCGGAGCGGCGTCGGACAGGCCGCAGGCCGCGTCCGCTCCGGTCAGCCCGACCGCGGGGACCCCGGCCGCGACCAGCGCCCCAACGAAACGCGTATTGACGGACCCCGCGAGCACCGCCACCACGACGTCGAGCGTCGCCGGATCCGTGATGCGAAGACCATCGACCTGGCGCTTCTCGATGCCGGCCGCGCCGAGCGCCCGGTCGATTTCCTTGCCGCCGCCGTGCACAACCACCAGGGGCCGGCCGGTTGCCGCGATGTCCGCCAGCGCG
>JBEQUD010000290.1:0-3285 GCA_040349235.1 Acidobacteriota bacterium | reverse complement strand
GCCCATCTTCAATTGCGCCATGTCCGCCGTCACGCCGAGTCCGGGACGGTCGTTCGGATACACCTTGCCGTTCTTGAAGTCGAGGCACTGCGGCAGGTGCGGAATCGCCCGGTCGCGGTAGTTGTACTCGAACAGCACGGGCCTCGAGTACGTGGAGAGCACGTTGACGAGCGCGGCGGTCGATAGCGGGCCCGTGAAGTGCGGAACGATCCCGATGGCGTGCGTTTCGCAGAGCGCCATGATCTTCACCATCTCCGTGATCCCGCCGACATTCGGCAACGTGGCCCGGATGTAGTCGATGTCGTGGTTCTCCACCAGCGTGTTGAAGTCCCAGCGCTGGCCCCATTCCTCGCCCGCCGTCAGCGGCACCGTCGTCAACTGGCGTAGCTTCGGGATGTCCTGCCGGAACTGCTCGTCGCGCACCGGATCCTCGACGAAATAGGGTTCGTACTCCTCCATCAGCTTGCAGCACCGCAACGCATCGGGGTAGTCGAACTTCTGATGCAGATCGATGCACCAGTCCCCCTTGCCGACGCCTTCCCGGATTTCCTTGCAGGCCGCTGCCACCTGTCGCACGCGTTCGTGCGTGTTGAACACGTTGTCGGCGATTGGTGCCCCACCCGTCGGTCCGATGGAGGCGTCCACGCGGTAGCACCGGTAGCCGGCCTCCATGGCCTGCGCCGCCCGCTCCTTCAGGCTGAGGTTTGCCGGCCCGCCGATGTTCCCCGTCGCGTAGCACTCGCAATAGTTCCGCACGGTGCCGCCGAGGATCTCGTGCACGGGCAGGCCGAGCGCCTTCCCCTTGATGTCCCAGAGGGCCATGTCGATGGCGCCGAGGGCGTGCACCTTCTCGCGGCCCGGCGGGTAGAACCAGTCGATGTACATCTTCTGCCACAGCTTCTCGATCTGGAACGGATTCTGGCCGATGACGCTGCCGGCGCACTGCTCGAGCGTGTCCTTGGTGCCGCCTTCGCCGATGCCCGTGAGGCCGGCATCGGTCTCGACCATGACGATCATGTCGCTCTGGTTGAAGGTCTGGTTCAGCTTCGGCGGCAGATAGATGCGCACGCGCGTGATCTTCGCCTTCGGGAGCGCGGCGTGCGCGAGTCGCGGCCACGCGAGCGTCGTCGTCGAGACTGCCGCGAGAGACTTCAGGAACGACCGTCGCTTCATGGTGTCATCCTTCTCTATAGGGGCCGGGCCTACTTGGCGAGTTCGCTGGGACGCATCTGGAACTTCACGAGCTTGCTGGTGGTGCCTTTGCCGCCCTCGCTGTGGAAAGGCGCGCGCGTCGTGTAGGTAGTGTAGATGGCCTTGCCCTTCCATCCGGCGGCTGGGTCGTCGATGCGGCCGTCGAGGCCTTTGGCGAAGAACCCCATCGGGTAGGGGACGCGCAGCGTGAGAAAGCCGTCGCCCACCAGGGCGAGCAGCGCCTCCGACTCGTTGCCCGTGGCGAGCGGGACGTCCTTGCCGAGACCGAGCATGTCGAACTGGTCCACGAAGTTGTAGTAAAGCGAGTCCGCGCTGACGGAATCGACCGCGCCCTGGTAGTTCGGGCCGGGGGCCGCAAAGAAGCGCCAGCCCTCGGGGCAATGCCGGCCGGTGGCGGTGGGGCCATTCAGTGGCCCGCGGCACAGCGTCCGGTCGAAGCTCGCCAGGTGGCCGCTCGAGAGCACGGTCCAGACGACGCCCTTGCTATCGACGTCCATGCCGCGGGGCGAGTAGCCAGAGCCCGCGGCCCTGGCGTCGTGGAACGGCACCTCGAAGAATTCCGAGAGGGCCGTCGCCGGCGGGTTCGTGCCGGGCACGAGGCGGAGCAGGCCGCCGGGCATGCCCTGGACCGAGCCCCAGACCGAACCATCGGGTGCCGGCCCGACGCCGTAGAACGACACGTTCAGCCGCCGGTCCTTCGCCGGGTCGGCCGCCTGGTTCTGCTCGACGTACTCGTCACGCTTGCCGTTGCCGTTCGTGTCGAGGATGAACGCGGTCCACCCCTGCGCCTGTCGTTCGTCGTGCGTCTTGTCCCAGATGCGCGTATCGAACCAGCCCTCGACGCCTGGACCGAAGGACGACCACAGGACATCGTTGCGATCGAAGTTGGCGTGTCCCCACGAATAGCACGTGTCGATGGGATAGGTCTTCTGCGCCCGCGGGTCGTACATTTCCAGCTGCCGCCCGCTCTGCGGGATCGGCAGCGCGCGCGCCGAGGGATGGTCCGACCCGGCCTGGCACCACGCGGGCGTCTGGGGCTGGCGGATCCGGGACGTGGACCACACACGGCCCTGTTTGTCCATCGCGAAGCTGTGCGCGGTCGTCTGGCTGATCCAGATGACCTCGTCGCCCCAGTACGGCGACGGCTGACGCGGCGGCGTATCCGCCGCGCTCGGCGTCTTGGCATCGCGCACAGTCAAGCGCACCTGGCTGGCGGCATTGCGCGCCGGATCGACGACAGGGAGATAGTCGGCGCTCTCCTCGGTGGCCCCGTAGATGGGTCCGTGCGCGTTGACGGTCGGATTCCGCTTGTCGGTGGCAATCTCGTCGTGGAGGTACACCTTCGGCTCCGCCCAGTCCCACATCGTGATGACGACGGTGCGCTCGCGGCCTGCGGGTCGCGCGGGGGTGGTTGTGGGTAGTGCGCCCGCCGCCACGCGGTCCGTCCAGTCCGCGTACATCCCGAGCGCGCGCGCACGTCCGACCTGCGCGACGCGGTTGCTCATGCCGCCGCCGGCCTGCCCCGACTGGATGCGGCGCTCCCACGCGGCCGCGGACGTCGCGAAGGTGCCGAGCGCGGGCGGGATCTCGCGCGTCGCCTTGTTGCCCAGTTGGTGACAGCCGGTGCAGCCGTCCGTGCTGACGACGGAGCGGATCCAGTCGCCCTGGCTCTTGACGTTCGGCGAGATGCCGTTTCCCTCGGCGCCCGTCCCTGGAAAGTCCCCGACGGGGGGGACCCGCAGCAGTGCCAGCCAGTACAGTGCCGGATAGCCCTCCGCCGCCGCGCGTGGGCTCGGCGCTGCCGCTGCCTGGAGGTTGACGAGGCTTCCCGGCCGCGCCGTGGTTTTCGCGGTGTCTACGAGTCCGTAGCCCCGCGCCCACACGGCATAGTTCGCGGCCGGCAGATCGGGCACGAGGTAGCGCCCCTGGTCGTCGGTGACGACGGTCTTGATGAGGCGCGTCGGTGTGTCGGTCGTTTCGGCGATGACCCAGACGCCGGCCTCTGGGCCGTGCGGGCCGGCCACCACGCCGGCGATGTCATCGGTGTAGATCGCGGTGGTCGCCGTATGATTG
>JBEQUD010000285.1:0-30173 GCA_040349235.1 Acidobacteriota bacterium | reverse complement strand
CCGCCGATCGTCACGACACGCATGCACGGCCTCCAATCATGATCAAGCGCCCGCGGGAGAATCGCATCGACAAGCGGTGCAGGCGCGTCTCGCCCGTAGCTTGCCCGTCTCGAATCTGCTCCGGCGCTACGGTTGCGCGGGAAGCCCCAGCAGTTGCGCGGGGTTGCGCCTCGACATCGCGGCTAGTTCGTCCTCGCTGAATCCTCGCTTCTTCAACTCGACGAGCGTCGCGGCAAATCCGTCAGCGGGCAGGATGCTGCCCTTCTGACCGAGGTCGGACGACAGGATGCAGAACTGCGGCCCGACCTGGCGAATCGCGGCCGCGAAGCGATCCAGCTTCGCCTGGTCGGCCGGGCTGGTGCTCGGCCCGCCGGTAAACTCGAGGAATGCGCCGAGCGACGCGGCTTCCTTCATCTGCGCAATGGACATTCCCGGCGCCGGCATGTTGATCGCGTGGGTCACGACGATGTGGTTGACGCCTTGCGCGCGCGCCTCTCGAATCAGCATCAGGGCCTCGAGGGCCGACGTGTGTCCGGTCGCCATGGCCAACCCGTGTTTCGCGATGACCGCGATGACGGCCTTCGTTTCGGGCAGCAGGGCGCCGTCGCGCGCGACGCTGACGAACGGGCGGTTCGATTTCGCCGTGCGCACCACGAACTCGGCGTCGTTCGTGGACATCCAGACCATGCGGCCCGGGCTACCGAGCAGCTCCGTCATGTGCTCGACCGCCGCCGGGTTCATGCCGCCGACCGGCAGATTGAGGTCCACCCCGCCGTAGACTTCGAGCCCCGGCGCTTCCTTCCTGGCCAGGACGGCCATCTGTCCGGTGGGGTCCAGGTGATTCTTGAGGACGATGGCGCGCATCCCCTTCGCACGGGCGAACTTGGCCGCGTCGATGCCGTCCAGCGCGCGCTCGACGGTGTCAGGCCCCGAATGCACATGGATGTCGATGGTCCCGCGGACCAGACGCGCGGCTTCGTCCGCGTCGGCCTGCTGGCCGGGACGCGCATAGCCTCGCGCGGAGAACACTGCCACGAGCACCACACCAATCCCCGCCGCAAGCCTGCCACGCCGACGTTCGCGAACGTTCATCCCCGCCTCCACAAACACTGATCCTGTTGCGCGCCCCAAGTCGGAACGTCCCCCCTGCACAGACGAGGATTGCAGGCGCAGTGTAACGCCTCGGTCGAGGGTATTCAAACACCAAAGGCGCCTCTCCGCATGGGGGCAGATCGACGCCGGCAGCGCATTCGCGTGCGCGTGGCGCCGCCATCGCCCACGGTTGACAAACCCATTGATTGAGCGACAATCAGCGCGCGCCGGGACGCGTTGGGACGAGTCGAGCGGCCCCGCGTGCATCTATCAGGAGGCGGGAATGAATCGGGGCGTCAGCGCCGTTATCGTGGGAATCGTCGGTTTCGGGCTTGGTGCCGCCGTGCAGCGCTGGTACGACAGCAGCAGGCCAGCGCCACAGCCGGTCACCCAGGCGGCCAAGCCGCCGGTTGAAGTCGCGCCCGCAGCCGTCGCCGTCGCGAAGCGCATCACTGTTCCGGCGGAGCAGTTCGAGCGTGAGCCGACCTGGGCGTACGGCTATGACGCCCCACCCAAACCCGGCGAGACGGCGCCGCCGCCAGCCGCCCAGGCACGCAATGCACCGGCAGCCGTCGATCCCGAGCAAGCCAAGCCCAGACGCATCGACGGGAGCCCCGCGTCCTATTCGTTCCTCGATGTGCGCGACGGGCACAACGTCATCGACTGGTTCCCGAACGACCATCCGCCGATGCCCAATGTCGTCAAGCACGGCCCGGCGCGCATGGGCGACACCGCGCGCGGCTGCGGCTCGTGCCACCTGCCGACGGGCAAGGGCCGCCCCGAGAACGCGCCGACGGCCGGGCTCCCCGCTGCCTACATCCTGCGACAGATCCACGATTTCCGGAGCGGCCTCCGCTATACGTCCGATCCCCGGAAGAGCAACACCAACCTCATGATCGAACTCGCAAAGTCGATGACCGAGGAGGAACTGAATGCCGCCGCCGGCTATTTCTCCTCGCTCGAGTGGTCGCCCTGGATCCGCGTGGTCGAAACGAAGCTGGTTCCGAAGACGCGCATCGCCGGAGGCATGTTCCACGCCACAGAGACCGCCCGGACCGAGCCCATCGCCGGACGCATCATCGAGGTCCCCGAGAACGACGAACAGGTCGAGAAATATCGCAATCCCCATGTGGGTTTTGTCGCGTACGTCCCAACTGGCAGCATCAAGGCGGGCGAGGCACTAGTCACGACCGGAGGGATGCGCATCGTCGGGAACCAGATCGTCCAGGGAAAGACCACCGCGTGCGGCACGTGCCACGGCGCTGATCTCATGGGCGTCGGCGACGTGCCGCCGATTGCCGGCCGCTCGCCGAGCTATATCGTCCGGCAGATGTGGGACATCCAGAGCGGCACGCGCAACGGCGCCTCCGCGCAGCTGATGAAGCTGGTCGTGGCGAACTTGACCAAGGACGACATGGTGTCCATCGCTGCGTATGTCGCGTCGCGTGTGCCGCCGCCGCACGCGCCGACCGCCGCGGCGACGCAGACAGTCGCGCAGCGCTGACCGATCGGCGGAACGGTCGATTGTCGCCACTCGGCACAACGTCCTCACTGGCGGCAGCGGTTGGCGCTATAGTGACGCGCATGGGGATGATGCAATTGCTTCCGCCACGCGCACGAGGCTGCCTGAGACGCATGCACCAACGGTCCTGGGTCGGCTTGGGCCTCCTCCTGACGCTCACCATCGCGCCGGCGGCACGCGCGCAGGTGACCGCGGATGGTCTGTTGAACGCCGGCCGCGATGCCCGCAACTGGATCACGTATTCGGGTACCTACGCGAGCCAGCGCTACAGCACGCTCGCCCAAATCACACCTGCCAACGCAAAGAACCTCGAGCTGAAATGGATGTACCAGGGCGCCGTGCCCGGCGGCTGGGAGGCCACACCGCTCGTCGTCGATGGCGTCATGTACGTCACGCAGCGACCGAACGACGTCGTCGCGCTCGACGCGAAGACCGGCCGCGTGTTCTGGATCTACCACCCCACGCTCGATCCCGTCCAGATCGTCTGCTGCGGGGCGAACAATCGCGGGCTTGCCATCTTGGGCGACACGCTCTTTCTGGGCACGCTCGACGCGCATCTCATCGCCATCGATACGAAGACCGGCCGGCCGGTGTGGAATACGAAGATCGCGGAGGGTCGGACCGGCTACTCGGTGACCATGGCGCCCCTCGTCGTAAAGGACAAGGTGCTCCTCGGCGTGGGCGGCAGCGACTTCGGTGTGCGCGGCTTCGTCGCGGCGTATGACGCCCACAGCGGCAAGGAAGCGTGGCGGTCCTACATGGTGCCTGGCCCGGGCGAGCCCGGGTTCGAAACATGGCAAGCGTGCCCAGAGAAGCCGACCACCTACTGCGACCCCGAGGCGTGGAAACACGGAGGCGGCGCCGTCTGGGTCACGGGCTCGTACGATCCCACGCTCAACCTGACGTACTGGGGCACGGGCAACCCTGGTCCCGACTACAACCCGTTTCAGCGGCCCGGTGACAACCTCTACACCACCTCGGTGGTCGCACTCGACGCCGATACAGGGACGCTGAAGTGGCACTATCAATTCACCCCGCAGGATCGGTACGACTACGACGCCGTTCAGATTCCGGTGCTCGCCGATCTCACGTGGCACGGCGCGCCGCTCAAGGCGATGTTGTGGGCCAACCGCAACGGCTACTTCTACCTCCTGGACCGCGCAACCGGAAAGTTCCTGCAGGCGGAGCCCTTCATCAAACTCAACTGGGCCAGCGGCTTCGACGAGGGCGGGCGACCCATTCAAACACCGCAGGCCGAAGGGCAGCCGACGTGGCCGAGTAGCCCGGGGGGCACCAACTGGTATTCGCCGTCGTACAGTCCTCGCACGGGCCTCTTCTACCTGTCCGTCTGGGAGAACTTCGCGGCCATCGTGAAGAGCAGCCGCTCGGACTACGTCGAAGGCCGCATCTTCGGCGGCGGTGGGCCCACACCGTTCGTGCCCGTGCCGGGTGCGCCGACATCCCCGGGCTTCCGTCGCGGCCCGATCAACACGTGGACCGAAGCCGTGGGCAGCGGGGCCATCATGGCCCTCGATGCAACCACCGGCAAACTGAAATGGAAGTTCCCGCTGCACGACGGCAACGAGAGCGGCATCTTGACGACCGCCTCGGACGTCCTGTTCGCGGGCACCAACGACGGCTACTTCCAGGCCATGGATGCCCGTAGCGGCACACTCCTGTGGAAAACCATCCTGGGCGGACAAGTGGTCAACGGACCTATCACCTACGAAATCGACGGCAAGCAATATGTGGCGACCATCTCTGGCTTGTCACTGTGCGTCTTCGGCTTGCACGAGTAGCGACGACGCCATCGATTGGGGGTAGACATGCACAGACACGCACTTCGACTTCTCGCGGTTCTCGGCCTTGCCGTCCTGGGCTCGACATCCCTCGCCGCGCAAGCGCCCGGAAACGGCCATCCCGAGGACTATGCCCCCGCCGACATCGCCTACGGCGCACGCCTATATGACTCGCAGTGCACCACGTGCCACGGGCCGAACGGCGACGGCGTGGGCGGCATCGACTTCAAGACCGGCAAGTTCCACACCGCGGTGACCGACCGCGACCTGGCCGGCGTCATCACGAACGGGGTCGCGGGCAAGGGCATGCCGGCCTTCAAGTTCGACGCGTCGGAGTTGGCGGGCGTCATCGCGTATCTCCGCAACATCAACGCCTTCGATCGCTCGTCGGTGAAGCCGGGCGATGCCGTCCGCGGCCAGCAGGTCTTCGAAGGCAAGGGCGACTGCGGGCACTGCCACCGCGTGGGCGCCCGGGGGCCCCGCGCCGCACCGGACCTGAGCGACATCGGCGCGACGCGCGGCGCCGGGTCGATCATGCGCACGCTGATGGACCCGTCCAGCCAGATGATGCCCATCAATCGCCCGGTGCACGCGGTCACGCGGGACGGCCGCGTCATCAACGGCCGGCGGCTGAACGAAGACACCTACACCGTGCAGTTGATCGACGACCAGGAACGCCTGGTCTCGCTGACCAAGGCGGACCTCCGCGAGTACACCATCCGCACCGTGTCGCCGATGCCGTCCTACAAGGGCAAGCTGACCGACGAAGAAGCGGCGGACCTGCTGGCGTACTTGCTGTCGCTCAAGGGGCGATGATGACTCGACGTGCAACGGTCGCACGAACGGTCGCCCTGCTCGTGGCAGCGCTCGCCGTCCGCGCACACGCCCAAGTTACCTCAGACCGCCTGGTGAACGCGGCCAGAGACGCCCAGAACTGGATCACCTATTCCGGCACCTATTTCTCCCAGCGGCACAGCACGCTCGCCCAGATCACGCCGGCGAACGTGAAGAACCTCGAGCTGAAATGGATGTACCAGGCCGCGGCCCCAGGAGGCTGGCAGACGAGCCCGCTCGTCGTTGACGGCATCATGTACGTGACCCAGCGGCCGAACGACGTCGTCGCACTCGACGCCAAGACCGGGCGCGTGTTCTGGATCTACCGCCATACGCTGGACCCCACGCAGATCGTCTGCTGCGGGGCGAACAATCGCGGCCTGGCCATGCTCGGCGACACGCTCTTCATGGGGACTCTCGACGCGCGCCTCGTGGCCATCGACGCGAAGACGGGACGGCCCATCTGGAACATCGCCGTGGCGGATAACAAGGCGGGCTACTCCGTGACGCTCGCGCCGCTCGTCGTCAAGGACAAGGTGCTCGTGGGCGTCGGCGGCGGCGAGTTCGGTATTCGCGGGTTCGTTGCCGCGTACGATGCGCGGACCGGCAAGCAAGTCTGGCGGTTCTACACGATTCCCGGCCCGGGCGAGGCGGGATACGACACATGGGAGGCGTGCCCGGCCGCGCAAAAGACATTCTGCGATCCGTCCGCGTGGAAACATGGCGGCGGCTCCGTGTGGGTGACCGGGTCGTACGATCCGGCGCTCAACCTGACCTACTGGGGGGTGGGCAACGCCGGGCCGGACTACAACCAAGAGCAGCGCCCCGGCGACAACCTCTACACGGATTCGGTGGTCGCGCTCGACGCCGACACCGGCGCGTTGAAGTGGCACTATCAGTTCACGCCGCACGACCGCTACGACTACGACTCCGTTCAAGTTCCCGTGCTCGCGGACATCACCTGGCACGGCGCGCCGCTGAAAGCGATGTTCTGGGCCAACCGCAACGGGTACTTCTACGTGTTGGACCGGGAGACCGGACAGTTCCTGCTCGGGAAGCCGTTCGTGAAGGTCAACTGGTCGAGCGGGATTGACGAGCACGGGCGGCCGATTCAGACACCGCAGCCTCCTGGGCAGCCCACGTGGCCGGGCAATCAGGGGGGGACGAACTGGTATTCACCGTCCTACAGCCCGCGCACACGACTCTTCTATCTCTCTGCGTGGGAGAACTACGCGACCATCTTTGGCGGGCTCCCGGCGGAATACCAGGAAGGCCGCGGCTTCGGGGGCGGCGTGCTCCGTCCGGTCGAACCGGTGCCGGGCGCCCCTGGGCTTGCGGGGTTGGGCCGACGCGGCCCGATCAACAACTGGACGGAAACCGCGGGGAGCGGCGCCGTCATTGCCCTGGACCCGACGACCGGCGAGCGGAAGTGGCGATTCCCGACGACCGACGTGACGGACAGCGGCATCCTGACGACTGCGACCGACCTCCTGTTCACGGGCGGACGCGAAGGGTACTTCCAGGCGCTCGACGCCCGCACGGGAACCCTCTTGTGGAAGGCGAGCCTCGGCGCGCAAATCATCAACGCCCCCACGACCTACGCGGTGGATGGCAAACAGTACGTCGCCACCGTGTCGGGCCTGTCGCTGTGCGTCTTTGGCCTCCGCGAGTAGCAAAAGCCTGGGCCGCCTGTTGGCGAGTGTCCTGTCCTGTCGGAGTGAAGACAACGTGCGCACACAGTCACGGTTCGTTCTCGCGGCCCTCGGATTCGTCGTGGGGGCCGCGTCGCTCGTCACCGCGCAGGCCCAGGTTACCTACGACCGGCTGCTGAATGCCGCGAAGGACGCGCCAAATTGGGTCACCTACTCGGGTACGTATCTGTCCCAGCGCTACAGCACCCTCACGCAGGTCACGACGGCCAACGTCAAGAACCTCGAATTGAAATGGATGTACCAGGCCGCGGCCGCAGGCGGGTGGCAGACGAGCCCGCTCGTGGTCGATGGCATCATGTACGTGACCCAGCGGCCGAACGACGTCGTCGCGCTCGATGCGAAGACCGGGCGCGTGTTCTGGATCTACCGCTACGCGGTCGATCCCGTCCAACTCGTCTGCTGCGGGGCGAACAATCGCGGCCTCGCGATGCTCGGCGACACGCTCTATATGGGCACCCTCGACGCCCATCTCGTCGCTATCGACTCCAGGTCGGGACGCCCGCTGTGGAACGTCAGGGTGGCCGACAACAAGACGGGCTACTCGATCACGCTGGCGCCGCTTGTGATCAAGGACAAAGTGCTCATCGGCGTCGGGGGCGGCGAGTTCGGCATCCGCGGGTTCATCGCCGCGTACGACGCGCGCAGCGGCAAGGAGGCCTGGCGGTTCTACACGATTCCTGGCCCCGGCGAGGCGGGATACGAGACCTGGGAGCCGTGCCCTCCCACCCAGACAACATTCTGCGACCCCGCCGCCGCGAAGCATGGCGGCGGCTCTATTTGGGTAACCGGGTCGTACGATCCCGAACTCAACCTCACCTACTGGGGCGTCGGCAACGCAGGGCCCGACTACAACGCCGACCAGCGCCCCGGCGACAACCTCTACACCGACTCGGTCGTCGCCCTCGATGCCGATACGGGTGCGTTGAAGTGGCACTACCAGTTCACGCCGCACGATCGCTACGACTACGACGCCGTGCAGGTACCGGTGCTCGCCGACATCACGTGGCGCGGCGCGCCGCTGAAGGCGATGCTCTGGGCGAACCGGAACGGCTACTTCTACGTCTTGAATCGCGCGACGGGACAGTTCCTGCTCGGCAAGCCCTTCGTGAAGCTGAATTGGGCCAGTGGCATCGACGAGCACGGGCGGCCCGTCCAGACGCCGCAACCCCCGGGGCAGCCGACGTGGCCGGGCAATCAGGGTGGGACGAACTGGTTTTCGCCCTCATACAGCCCGCATACGAAGTTGTTCTACCTTTCCGCCTGGGAGAATTACGCGATGTTCTTCAACAGCGTCCCCGCGGAGTACCAAGAGGGGCGCGGTTTCGGCGGTGGCGGCCACCGGCCGCTCGAACCCGTGCCCGGCGCCCCGGACCTGCCGGGCCTGGGCCGCCGAGGCCCGATCAACAACTGGACGGAAACGGCCGCGACCGGCGCCGTGATCGCACTGGACCCCACCACGGGCGCACAGAAATGGAAGTTCCCCATGACCGACGTCACCGACAGCGGCGTCCTGACGACCGCCACGGACGTCCTGTTCGCGGGCGGCCGCGAGGGCTACTTCCAGGCGCTCGACGCCCGCACGGGAACCCTCTTGTGGAAGGCGAGCCTCGGCGCGCAAATCATCAACGGCCCGATGACCTACGCGGTGGACGGCAAACAATACGTCGCCACCGTGTCGGGGCTGTCGCTGTGCGTCTTCGGTTTGCCCGATTGATGGACGGGTGATGAACGGAAGGCACGTATGCGGTCAGGGGAACCGCGTCAGGCGGTAGGCCGTGTCGTTCGAACACACCACCAGGCCGCCGACCTGGTCGAACGCCACGCCGACCAGCCCCGGGCCAGCCAGCACGAGTTCGGGCACCGCGCCTTCCTTCAGGCGATAAAGACCGCTCTTGCCGGCGAGTGCTTCGACGACGAACAGATCGCCGTGGGCATCGAACGCAATGCCCTGCGGACGGCCGAACGCGGTTGACCGGACCCCGACCTTGCCGTCGCGATCGATTTCGTAGACGGCGTCGTACGTCGCCAGCGTCGGTCCCGTCACGTAGAGTCTGCCGTCAGGACCGAACGCGAGGTGGAACGCCGCGACGCTCGACGGCAGCGACGCCAGCGTCGATGTGCGTCCCCCGGCGTCGATGCGAAAGATCGTCCCCGATCGATCGCCGACGAACAGCGTTCCCTCCCGATCGAATGCCAGGCCGCACGCCACCCCGAGATCCGTCGCGAACGTCTCGACCGAACCGTCTTCGCCCACCCGGTAGACGGTCCCCTCGAAGCGGCTCGAGACATACAACACGCCGTCTGGCGAGACCGCCATGGAGGTGGGATTGACGACGCCGGCGGAAAAGGTTTCGCGCGTACCGTTCGGGCGCACGCGGAAGATGGAGATGGGTACCTGCTGGCCGCGAGAGCCGCTGTAGGTGACGTACAGGCTCCCGGTCGCATCGAAGACCGGGTTATCGACCTGATGGAGACCGGTCGCGAAGGGCAGGGCCACGTTGATGGACGCCGGCCCCGTTACGTCCTCCACGGAGACGGGCGCCGGCCCGCTGTCGAGGCCCGACGGGACGAGCACGGCGAGACGCTGCGACGACGCGAACACCACGCGGGCGCGCACATCAGCGACGCGGACCTCGGGTAGCTCGGGCTGATCGATCGGGAAGTTCGCGCCTTCGATCGTGATGCGGCCGCCCTCGATGGCCGCCGGGGGATGGAGCGAGAAGACGCGGACGGGCATCAACTATTATGTATCGTCCAGTTCGGCGTTCCAGTAGACATAATCGCGCCAGCTATCGGGCGCGTTCCGCAGACCGATAGTGATACGGAGGGCCGGTGCCGACTCCGGCCGTTTGGGCACACGAAGCAGGTGCATGCCAGCCTCGTCCGGCGTGCGGCCGCCCTTGGTCCGATTGCAGGTGACACAGGCGCTGACGATGTTTTCCCAGTCCTTTCGCCCGCCCTGCGCGACCGGCACCACGTGGTCGAATGTCAGTTCGCTGGTCGAGAAGGCATCGCCGCAATACTGGCACCTGTGGTCGTCCCGCGCGTAGATGTTGGCGCGCGAGAACGGGACGTAGTCGAACCGGCGCTTGATCTTGATATACCTGAGCAGGCGGATGACCGAGGGGAGCTTGAAGCTGAAGGAAACAGCCCGGACTTCTCTGTCGTACACAGAGATAACCTCGACCTTTCCCTGGCACCACAGCGTCACCGCCTTTTGCCAGTGAACGATCTTGAGAGGTTCGTACGACGCGTTGAGAAGCAGCGTCTGTTCCATGTACGAGTAGGAGCTGACGCTCCCGTGATGAAGGAATTGTGCCCCGACGCTCGGCGGGGTGTCAAGAAATGGGCCCTGTAACTGCTGTGAAACATGGGGTTAGCAAGGCGGCCGCACCGGTCGCCGCGGGCGTGCTCCTCGTGCTCGGGCTTCTCGCATCGGGCGGGTGCGCCGCGCGCGGCGCGATGCCCCATCCGTTTCCCTCGCCGAGCGACCAGCGCACGTCAGCAGAACGCGGCCCCTCTGCGGGCAATCCCGCTGTGGTCGGGACGGCGTTGGCGCTACGGGGGGTGCCGTATCTGAACGGTGGGACCACCCCGCGCGGGTTCGACTGTAGCGGCTTCACGCAGTACGTCTACGCCCAGCACGGCATCGTGCTGCCGCGCGACGTCAGAACCCAGTTCCAGCAGGGCGTAGCGACCGGGGCCGGCGAGCTTGCCGTGGGGGATTTGATCTTTTTCGCGACGGCTCGGGAAGCGATGGACGCCACGCACGTGGCGATTGCCATCGGGGGAGACCAATTCGTGCACGCGCCCAGCTCGAGTGGCGTCGTGCGCGTGGAGAGCCTCAGCGCGCCTTACTGGTCCGCGCGCTACCTGGGTGCTCGGCGGCTCGTGCCGGCTCGCGCCGCAGCCGCTCGGAATTGAGACGCCGGGATTCTTCGCGCGCGCCAGCCGCATCCGGCTCGTGGACTGCGAGTCGCCTCGACCTGCTCTCCGAGAAGTGGCGCAGGTCGAGATCGTCTTCCGTGTAGACGGTCGGCTGCCGCTGCGGCCGCAACGGCTCGATCTTGACGTCGCCCGCGTCGGTGTCGGCCGGGACCTGTTCGGCCAGCCGCTCGATGTATCGCTGCGGAAACGACGGGAACGTCCGGAAGCTGGCGCCGATCACCCCGCCGTGCCGCGCTTCGAGGCCGGCGAAATCGTGGCGCAAGAAATCCGTAATCCCTGGGTCGGGGTGCGTATCCAGGTACGCGCGGACAATCGCGGCCACCTGCTCGAAAAAACGGGGACTGTGCGAGTTGACCAGATAGGCGCCGTCCTCGCGCGCGATCCGGCGGATGCCGCCGAGTTGCGGGTCGATGTGATAGAGCTCGTGGACGACCGTATCCAGTTTCGCCACCCACGGTTCGAGCCGGGGATACAGCAGCGCCTTGCGCGACCCTTCCAGCGACTGATCGCAGAAGCGCGGGAGGGCGAACGAGACCAGGTACTTCACGCTGCGCCCGGCGACGCTGACGCGCGGCGACCTGGTGACGAACCACTCCGAGCGACGCGTGATGCGCCCGCTGGCTCGATCCCTCCAGAAGTAGTGGCCCGGCTCACTCGGCGGCAGGTTCAGGCAATGGCACGTCGCAAATGCGCCTTCGGCATGCGAGCGACCGAACCTGGCGAACACCAGCACGTCGCGCGTATCGATGAACGACAGGACAGGGACACGGGACACGATGTCCTTCATCAACATCGTGAGGTGGTCCGTGTAATTGATCATGTGGGATCGACTGAAGTGCGGTGACTATATCGGACGCCGCACGCCGGCGCAAGACGCACGGCCCGGTCAGCGCGCGTCATCGAGCGCCTCGCGCGGCGGCGACACGCCCGCCGCGCGCTTCATGATGAGTGCCTGCCGCCGCACCAGGCGGCCGGTGGGATGTGCCGGGCTCAACACGCGCGGATTGATGATCGCGCCGGCGAGCAAGGCCGACTCCGCGGGGCCGAGGTCGGAGGCCGCTTCGTGAAAGTACGTGCGGGCGGCCGCTTCAGCGCCGTAGATACCGTCGCCCCATTCGATGACGTTCAAGTACAGCTCGAGGATGCGCGTCTTGCTCAGTTCCGCTTCGAGCCGCCGCGCCAGAATCAGTTCCTGGAACTTCCGGAGCGGGTTCCGCGACGGCGACAGGTACAGGTTCTTGGCGAGCTGCTGCGTGATGGTGCTGCCGCCGCGCACGAACCGCCCTCGCGCCCAATCGAGTTCGAGCGATTCCTGCATCTGCTCGAAGTCCACCCCCTCGTGCTGCCAGAACGCGTCGTCCTCGGCGACGAGCACCGCGCGCGTCAGATGCGGCGAGATGTGCCGATAGCCGACCCACCGCTGGATCCGCTTCGGCGCGCTTCCCTTGGCGCGGGCTTCTCTGGCGCGCAATTCGATGAATGCCGTCGTGGGGGGATTGGACGTCTTGAGCGGCAGGACGTCGGGCAGCGTCAAATAGACATAAGACAGGCACACGAAGCCGGCAGCGGCGGCGCCGAGGAGAAAGGAAACGAGCCTACGAAGCACAACCGACACCACGGGGATCCTGCCATTGTAGTGTCGGCTCGTCGGCGGGCGTCCTTCACACCGCGGATGTCTGGAACGCGCGAAGGGCCTCGGCGATCGCGCCGACCGCCTCGGGTGGAGCGGGCGCCAACGGCAGCCGCGGCACGCCAACGTCGTAACCAGCGAGACAGGCTGCGGCTTTCAGGCCCGGGATACCGTACTGCGCCCCAATGAGCCGCGCGACGGAAAGCAGACGCGCCTGGAGCATCCGTGCGGCCTCGCCCTCCCCCGCCCTCGCCAGCCCAAACAGCTCGACGCACGCCGCCGGCAGCACACAGGCCAGCGCGAGAATCCCCCCGCCTGCACCGCACGACACCGCGGCGTCGAACGTGGACCCCGAGCCCGAGAGCACCGTGAAGGAGTCGCTCGCCGCGGCGGCAAACGCCGCAATTTGCGCCACGTCGCCGCTCGAGTCCTTGATGCCGACGATGTTCGGGTGCGTCGCCAGCCGTGCCACCGCCCCGGCCGAGAGGCACACGCCCGTGAGCGCGGGGAAGTTGTACAAGAGCACCGGCACGGTGGCCGCATCCGCCACGGCCGTGTAGTGCGCGGTCAACGCCTCGTCTGTCATCTGATTCCTGAACGCCCCAGGCGTGCGGACGAGCACGGCATCGGCACCGAGGCGCGCCGCCCGAGCGACCGCGCGAATCGTGCACGCGGTCGATTCGCGACCCGCCCCCACGATGAAGGCGCGGTCCGCCGGCACGCACTCCCGCGCCACACCGACGACCCGGTCGGCCTCGTCGTCGTCCACCAGATGCGCTTCCCCGCTCGTCCCGAGAACGACGACGCCCGCCAGCGGCGTCGCCATCCACCGTGTCAGGGCGCGACGGAGACGGTCGGCATCGCACGCTCCCGTCTCGTTGAACGGTGTCGGAATTGGTGCAAGAACACCCGTGAAGGTCATGTGCGCGGCATTGTACGTTAGGGGGCCTCGGGCCACGGCGACGCGCCCCCCGGCGTGCGTTGCGTACCGGTGCGCATAGTGACGCCCTCTATCCTCTTCTGTCTGTCTGATTCCTGGCCTGGTGGCTAGTTTCTTGACCGGCAAAATTCCCATACCGTCCAGCCGAGCACCTGAAATTTGCACGCAAAATAGCGAGCCACCGCGAGAGACCGTGCCAACTGGACAGTTTCTTGGCCGAATCGTGCCGTCTCTCGAGATGCGCCGCGGCTGAGTCCCTAGAGCTAAACAACTGGATGTAAGCGACTTACAGCAGACAAACAGCGAACGCCTGCCGGGTGCGCCGTGTGGTATCGGGCGTGCGTTTACACACGGAAACCGGAGGACTTCACGATGCCCCTGTCTCAGGACTTCTCTCGTCCGACTCACGACGTGCTCGTCGGTCGCAGCGTTTCCATCGACCAAGCGGCGGCGCTGCTCGGCGTGTCGCGCCGAACGGTGTACAGCAGGATCAGCGAGGGCCGCCTCCGGACGGTGCGAACGTTTGGTGCATCCAAGCGCGTGCTGCTCGAGTCGATCGTGGAATTGCGGGATCCCGCCCCAGCCCCAGTCTCGGCGTGGCGGCAACAAGCCCGCACAGCCGGCACGGCCGTCCTATTACTCGCGCTCTGCATCAGACCCGCCGCTGCCCAGCACCGCGCACGACTCAGTTCGGACCTGGCAGACCGCCTGAACCGAGGCGGACAGGACATCAACGTCATCGTCCACGGCAGCGACCAGGAAGTGACCGGCATCGCCCGGAAGTACAACCTTGTCATCAAGCGAAAGTTGGAGAGCGGCGCGGTCGTCCGCGTCAATTCCGGCCAGCTCGACGCCCTGCAACAGGACGACGCCATCGATCACCTTTCGAGCGACAGCCGCGTGCAGTCCCTCGCGGACGTCACCGCGGAGTCGATTGGCGCCGATCAGGTATGGGCTGGCGCCGGCGCACTCGACCCGCTCTCGGGCAACGGCGTCGGCGTCGCCGTCATCGATTCCGGGATTGATACGACGCACGCGGCGCTCCGCAACCGCGTCGTGGCATCCGTGGACTTCACCGGCGGCAACGGCCAGGACCGCTACGGGCACGGCACCCACGTTGCCTCGATCATCGCCGGTCTCTCGCGCAACTCCGCGGCCAGCTACCGCGGCATCGCGTACGGCGCCAGGCTGATCAACCTGCGCGCCCTCGGCGCCGACGGCTCCGGCAATGCAAGCGACGTCGTCGAGGCCATCGACTGGGCCATCCGCCACCGCGGCCAGTTCAACATCCGCATCATCAATCTGTCGCTCGGCGCCCCCGTCCTGCAGCCGTTCCGCGACGACCCGCTGTGCGAGGCCGTCGAACGGGCGACGCGCGCCGGAATCCTCGTCGTCGCGGCGGCCGGCAATTTCGGCCAGACCGCGGACGGCAAGAACGTCATCGGCGGCATCACGTCCCCTGGCAACAGTCCCTACGCCCTGACGGTCGGCGCCCTCGACACGCACGACACACCCCAGCGCTCGGACGACACCGTGGCCCCCTGGAGCTCGCGCGGCCCAACCGCCTACGATCGCGTCCTGAAGCCGGACCTCGCGGCGCCCGGCGCCCACATCCACGGGGCCGAATCCGCGAACTCGTACCTCAGCACGAACTATCCGCAGCGGCACGTCAGCGGCACCGGGGCCAACGCCTACATGCAGCTCTCGGGCACGAGCATGGCCGCGGCGGTGGTCAGCGGCGCCGCCGCGTTACTACTGGACGAAAGAGGCGGACTACAGCCGGGGGAAACGAAGACGATCCTGCAGCTCACCAGCTCGTTCTCGCCAGCGGTCGGGATTCTTGATGGTGGCTCTGGAAGTCTGAACGTGCTCGCCGCTGCAGACTTCATCGAAGTCGGCCTTAACGGAGTGTTGCCAGCGACGCAGATCGCTGGAGAAAGGGCGGTGGGCAGCGGAATCTTGGCAAGAAACACTCCAGGAGGCCAACGGCTCTTACTGGGGAATTCAATAGTCTGGTCCGGAAGTCTCGTCCGTACGGTCTCGATCGTCTGGTCCGGGGCGAGAGTGAGACCTGATTCAATCGTGTGGTCTGACTCGATCGTCTGGTCGGGCTCACGGCTCTCGCCACATTCAATCGTCTGGTCGGGATCGATCGTCTGGTCGGGATCGATCGTCTGGTCGGGATCAATTGTGTGGTCTGGGGCAGCGCCCGGCGCAAACTCAATCGTGTGGTCGGGCTCAAATGAACCCATCCAGTGGTCGAGCCAGATGCTCGATGCAAAGTCTATCGTGTGGTCTGGATCAATTGTTTGGTCAGACTCCATCGTTTGGTCCGACGCGACAAATCAATCCATTGTCTGGTCAGGCTCGACAGGCCAGTCCATCGTTTGGTCAGACGCAACCGGACAATCCATTGTTTGGTCAGGCGCTACACTCGACTAGGCTCCTGAGTGGCCGCCCGAAACCCGAGGGTTGACGAGAGCGCATGAAGCCAATAATTGTTTGGGACTAAACAACCGATAACTGCTTGGCCCACGGCATCCACTGGCTCACCCTTGTCTCGCCTCGGCAGGACATTCGTATTCCTCGTGATCCTCATGGGATTCCTCGCGATCGGGGAATCCCTTGTTCATCTTTACCGCGTACCTATTGGCGCCCAATGGTTGCTTCTTGGTCTTCTGACGCTGATCAGCGGCTCAGCCGGCGTCGAACTGCCTCGAACGAACGTAACCATCTCAATCTCCGAAGCCTTCGTCTTCGCGGCCGTCCTTCTATACGGGCCATCAGCCGGAACGCTCACTGTCGCCCTTGACGGCCTGGTTATCTCCTTCTGGCTAGCCAAACGGCGTCCGGAAGTGGAGCGAGTGCTGTTCAATATAGCGGCGCCCGCATTGTCAGCCTGGTGCTCCGCGCAACTATTCTTTAAGGCCTCCGGGATTGCGCCGCTGTCCGAACAGCCCGCCTCACTGAACCAGATCCTACCGTCTCTAGTTCTGTTCGCAGTTACATACTTCGGCCTCAACAGTGGACTAATCGCTGTGCGCATTGCCATCCACCGACGAGCAAACGTCCTTGACGTCTGGCGTGACGGGTTCGTGTGGCTTTCCCTCAACTACTTTTGCGGCGCGTCAGTCGCCGTACTCCTTGTGGGCTACAACAGAACCATCGACTTGCGGTTTGTTGGGATCGTGGTGCCTCTCTTACTTGTGCTCTATTTCACGTTCAAGACATCAATGGAACGAGTGGAGGACGCCTACAGACACGTTGGGCAATTGAACACACTGTATCTCTCGACGATCGAAACACTGGCAATGGCGATAGACGCCAAAGATCAGATCACCCACGGGCACATTAGACGGGTGCAGGCTTACGCGGTCGGGCTCGCAAAGGAGCTTGGCGTAAGCGATGAAAAGCTCATCAAGGCGATCGAGGCGGCCGCCTTGCTTCATGACATGGGCAAGCTGGCTGTACCCGAGTACATCCTGAACAAGCCGGGCAAGCTCACGCCGGTCGAGTTTGAAAAAATGAAGTTGCACGTAACAATCGGCGCCGATATCCTCGGAGCGATCGACTTTCCGTATCCAGTCGTTCCCATCGTTAGGTGTCACCACGAAAGCTGGAATGGCACCGGATATCCTGAGGGACTTTGCGGAACCAACATCCCCATTGGCGCCAGGATTCTCTCGGTTGTCGATTGCTTCGATGCATTGACATCAGACAGACCATATCGTCCTCGCCTCTCCGACGAGGCGGCACTGGCCATCCTGCAGGAGAGACGGGGATCAATGTACGATCCCCTAGTCGTGGATACTTTCGCCAGGGTCTACAGGGACATTGCGCCCAAAGAGACATCGCTTGGGCCTCCTAGACACGCACTTCGAGAGATCGTCGCGGCCACCCAGGCGAGTTTTCAAGCTCCGCACCGGTTGCCGGAGGAGAGCAAGCGCAGCGACGGCACGATGCCAGACTCTTTGGCGCTTCAGTCTCATTTCGACGCAACAGAACGTTTGCGCGCGCTGACGAGCGCGTCGATTGATTTTTCACTGGGTGTGCTTTTCATCAACAACCGAGCTATCGACGAGCTAGAAGTTGCGGCGGCGTTCGGCGCCGGCGCGGCAGACCTGGATACCTTGAGAATACCTCTGGGACAGCGCCTGAGTGGTTGGGTAGCCGTGAACAACCAGACCATCCTTAATTCGGCGGCAGCCCTCGACCTTGGAGACATTGCATTAGACCGCGGCCTCCAAGCGTGCCTGAGCACCCCGCTCACCAGCAGCAAACGATTCCTCGGAGTGATTACCCTCTACACAGCCTCTGAGAATGGGTTTAGCGACGGCGACCGACGGGCGCTCGAAGCAATAGCGCGCGGCCATGATTCCCTGTGGGATAGTTTTGGTGACATCTGCCAGACAC
Organism: Acidobacteriota bacterium; assembly: GCA_040349235.1. GTDB lineage: Bacteria > Acidobacteriota > Vicinamibacteria > Vicinamibacterales > CAVVIG01 > JBEQUD01. The sequence goes on along the minus strand of JBEQUD010000285.1, from coordinate 12,283 downwards.
AGATCGTGGCCGGCGCACTAGACACCGTGCCGTTCGCCGCCAGGTCAGTAGTGGTTCGTCGCCAAGAGGGCTAGACGCGGCCTGGCCACGCCATGGCCTGCCCTGGCGTCGGAGGGCGTTGCGATCCGAGAGGGGGACAGGCACAGCCTTCTCGGTCACCCACAATTTGCACGCTTCTTGTCGAGGCTCATCCATTATCACTTCCAAAACAGCTACGGAATATGGAAGAGTTTGGCTCTCACCCCACATGAAACGAGCGACGCAATGGTGCACATGGATGAGGCCAAGGCCTTACGCGACGCGGGACGCTTCAGAGAAGCGCTGGCAATTCTTCGAGATACAGCCTCAATCGGCGTCGTCCGCCGATCGACGGATGTTCTACGGGCAGAACTACTCGAACGACTAGGCCAATACGAGAAGAGTTCAGCGCTTGCGGAATCGCTGCTGCGTGGGAAGGGCCTAAGTCCCTCCGAGCGCAGTTCCTGTGAACTCGTGCTGGCCCGAGTGAATATTGAGCACGGCCATTCAGCAATTGCAACCGCGCAACTCCAGCGAGCGGTGACGCTTGCGCTTGAGGGCAATGATCAAGAGCGTGCTTGCTGGGCCCAGTTGAGACTCCTGCTCGTCCTTTCCGACCGTTCTGGCCCGGATTCGATCGCCTCGATGCTGGCAGAACTTCGCTCACGCGTTATGAACACCGGCAATTCTGGAATTGTCGCCGCTCTTCATATCCACGTCTCGGAGACAGAGGCCAAGCGGGGTTTGCTGAGAAACGCACGTCGCCACCTGGAAATGGGAAGGCGCGGGCTGGCCTCCTCAGGAAACCGTTGGCTAGAGGCGTTAGTGGAGAATGTGGCGTGCGCGGTCGAGACAATGTGCTCCAACTTCGTCGCAGCCAATACGCACGCGCGCACGTCGCTTGACATCGCCGAGGACGCCGGGGCTTCCAGCATTCGAGAGAGTGCCCTTGGCAATCTCGGCCACTTAGCCTACCTTGCCGGAAGGTTTGACGAGGCCTACGATTTCTTGACGCGCGCAAGAACAACGAGGAGGGGATCGGATACCTGGGTAGGGTGCCTTGACACTCTGGCTCGTATTCATCTTGCACAAGATCACATCGCTAACTGCGCTAGGGTTCTTGATGAAATTGAGTCGGAGGCGCGCGAGAGCGGTGATCAGGCTAGGTTCGTATACCGGCACGCCCAGATGACCCGCGCGGTCTTATTGGCTCGACAAGGCGACATTGATGGAGCTCTCCGTCAGATCGAATTTGTGATCGGCCTCGCGACGCGCGCAAAAGACGAGTTCTTCGGCAATATCGCCTCGCTATCGAAGGCGGACTTCCTGCAGGAGGCCGGCCGATTGGATGAGTGTGGCTCGATTCTTCGAGACCTCATGCTATCCATTCCTCAACAGCCACCAGATTTCTCTGCGCACTATGAACGAGTTCTCGCCTGCGCGACAGTTCGAGCCGGCCAAATGGGCGCCGGTGATTGCCACCGCCGGCGCTCGGCAAGAATCTTTGGCGACCTTCAGCATCACGCCGGAGCGCTCGAGCTTGCGAACGCTTGGGAAAGAGCGTGTTCCAATTCCCCAAACGCAGAGATAGATTCGGACGAGCAATTCCTATCGCCCTCAAGCGCTCTGCACAGCGTGGCATCCCTCACGCTCCATGTTGGTCGGCCCATCCTCATCGCGACCGAGTTGATCGACCTGCTCGGCAAGACAGGCAGTGTGTGGCACGCGGCAGCGGAGGCACGCGGCACCGATGGCGTTGTCGAGACGCTGGCGGAAACGGGGGAGCCCGAGCGACGGTGCCGGCGCGGCGGACGGCGGGTCGCGATCGGCAAGGCTGGGGAGCGAGACGTCAGTCTCGTGCTCACACCCAAAGACGATCTCGAGTCCATTGCAACCGTCAACGCCATCGGCCTCATCGTCGCGACACTGCGGGACCTCGAATGCGCGCGGGCCGAGCGGGAGGAGCGCGCGACGCTCTGGCCGATCGACGAGTTGCCGGCGGACGGCGATGGCGCGGTAACGGTCGGTCACATGCGCGAGGTCATCACCTTTGCGAAGAAGATCGCCCACGCGAACATCGGCGTGCTCATCACCGGCGAGAGCGGAACGGGCAAGGAGGTCGTCGCGCGCGCCATCCACACACACTCGAGTCGCGCCAAGCATCCCTTCGTCCCCTTCAACTGCGCGGCTATCCCACGGGAGATGCTCGAGAGCCAGTTGTTCGGTCACCGCCGCGGGGCCTTCACAGGTGCGGATCGGGACAATCCTGGCGTAATCCGTAGCGCTCGGGATGGCACGCTGTTCCTCGACGAAGTCGGGGAACTGAGCCTGGAGTTGCAGCCCAAGCTGCTCCGCTTCCTGGAGTCCGGCGAGATCTGCCCGCTTGGCGAGTCTGCGCCGTTCGTCGTGGACGTGCGGATTGTCGCGGCGACCAACTCGAAGCTCGAGGCCCTCGTCAAAGAGGGACGCTTCCGCGAAGACCTTTTCTATCGGCTCAACATCGTCCGGCTCTCCCTGCGGCCCTTGCGCGAGCGGCGGGACGAAATCCCGACGCTCGTGAGCAACTTCCTGATGCGAGCCTCCGAGGAATTCAGGAAGACGCACGTCCGCATCTCGGAGGAGGCGATGGAGCGGCTTGTCCTCTACGAATGGCCCGGCAACGTCCGGCAGCTCCAGAATGAGATCCGACGGATCGTCGCGATCGCCGAGTCGCACTCGGTCCTCGCGACGAGTCTGCTGTCTCCGGACATCGGACGGGCGCGTGAGGTCAGCACCCCATCCACACCGCCCGCGGGCGGGCGCGAGATCGCGGTTGGCCTGACGAACAAGCTCAACACCACGCTCGCGCAGGTCGAGCGCGAGATGATCAAGGTCGCCCTTCGAGAACACCACGGCCGGGTGGACGCCGCGGCACGGGCGCTGGGCATCTCACGCAAGGGCCTGTATCTCAAGCGCCATCGGTTAGGGCTCTGACGCCGTCGGTCCTCCCCCGCACCTGCCTCGCCCGCCGTTCCTGCCTCAACAGCGCGCCGATCGACTCGACGAGCACACGCTGCGATCCGCCCCGGGTACGAATCGTCGCGAGCTTCCCGTCCCGAATCCGGTAGTAAATCGTGCGTCGCGACACGCCGAGCAGCGCGGCGGCATCTTCGACGAACACACTGCGGGCCGATACGAACCGGGCGAAGGGGTCGGGCATGCTCGCCTGACGGCAAGTGCTGTGCCTGCGTGGAAAGAACCAAGAGTTCTAGAAGTTCTTCGCTTTATTTCTCTGGTTGCCCTGCTGCTCTGGGAACCAACTACCCACAATGGGCCACAATGGGAACCAACTCCCCGCCTGAGGAAAGTATCGCTTCCGTGTGGCCAAGGCGGTACAATTACACGAGACTTTGAGTATTCAAAATATTCATACGGCTGAGCCGGAAATAAAAAGTGCGACTGGTAAAGGTTGGCGCACCCCCAGCCCGGCCGTCAGTCTGCCCGAGGTGCACGGGTCTGTCGCCATTCCGCATGGGGCCGGCTTCTGGCGGAAGATGCTCGCCTTTGCGGGGCCGGGCTATCTGGTCGCCGTCGGCTACATGGATCCGGGCAACTGGGCCACCGACCTGCAGGGGGGCGCCCAATACGGCTACCGTCTGCTGAGCGTCATCCTCATCTCGAACGTCATGGCCATCGTCCTTCAAGCGCTCGCGCTACGGCTCGGGATCGCGAGCGGGCGGGACCTGGCCCAGGCGTGCCGCGACAGCTACTCGAAGCCGACGACTATTTTCCTCTGGGTGCTCTGCGAAATCGCCATCGCGGCCTGCGACCTGGCCGAGGTCATCGGCTCCGCCATCGCGCTCAACCTGCTGTTTCACTTGCCGCTCATCTGGGGTGTCGTGATCACGTCGCTGGACGTCCTCGTCGTGCTGTTCCTCCAGCACCGCGGCTTCCGCTACGTCGAGGCGTTGGTCGTCGGGCTGATTCTGGCCATTGCCGGCTCGTTTGCGGTCGAACTCTGGCTGGCGCACCCGGCCGTCGGTGCGGTGGCCGCGGGGTTCGTCCCGCACCCGGATATCCTCCGCGACGGCAGCATGCTGTACATCGCGATCGGCATCCTGGGCGCCACGGTCATGCCGCACAACCTGTATCTGCACTCGTCCATCGTGCAGACGCGGAAGTACACGGATTCGCTCGAGAGCCGGCGCGAAGCGATTCGCTTCGCCTCCATCGATTCGACCTTCGCGCTGATGTTCGCGCTCTTCATCAACGCCGCCATCCTCATCATGGCCGCCGCGACCTTCCACGGCACGGGCCACCAGGACGTCGCCGAAATCGGCGACGCGTACCAGCTGCTGTCGCCGCTGCTCGGCACGACGGCGGCCAGCGTCCTGTTTGCCGTCGCGCTGCTCTGTTCGGGCCAGAACGCCACGCTCACGGGGACCCTGGCCGGACAGATCGTGATGGAGGGGTTCATCAACCTGCGCCTGCGGCCGTGGCTGCGGCGGCTCATCACGCGCCTGCTGGCGATCGTGCCCGCGATTATCGTGATTGCAATCTACGGCGACCGCGGCACGGGCCCGCTCATCATCCTCAGCCAGGTCATCCTCAGCCTGCAGCTGCCATTCGCCGTGTTTCCGCTCGTGGCGTTCACGTCCGACCCGGCCAAGATGGGCGCCTTCGTCACGCCGCGCTGGCTGCAAGCCCTCGCCTGGGCGATCGCGGTTATCATCGCGGTGCTCAACGTGTGGCTGCTGTATCAGACCGTGGCGGGCACGTAGGTCGTCGAGTACCTCTGGCCGAGTTTCACGTTCCCTTATGTATCAGCGCATCCTGGTCGCGGTGGAGAACTCGGTGGCGGACCAGACCATCCTGCTCCACGTGGCGCAGCTGGCCCGACTGACCGGCGCGACGCTGCTCCTCGTGCACGTCGCGGACGGATGGGCCGCGCGCCATTTCAACGAGCTGAAGCTCCGGGAATCCGAAGAGATGAAGGACGACCGGGCCTACCTGGAACGCTTGCGGGTGGAGCTGGTCGGCCAGGGGTTCTCCGTCGAAACACGCCTCGCGATGGGCGACCCCGCCACGGAACTCGTCAAGGCCGCCGAGGCCCAGCACGCCGACCTCATCGCCATGTCCACACACGGCCACCGCTTCCTGCTGGATCTGCTGCACGGCGCGACAGCGGACCGCGTCCGCCATCTCGTCAGAATTCCGGTGCTGCTGCTGCGCGCCCAGTAGCCGCCACGCCCGCACCGCGGTCGTGTGGGTTCAGACCAGCGGGCGGCGGGTGAGACGTTCCAGAATGCGAAGCGGCGACGCCTCGGGCTGCAGCATGGCCTCCACCGGCAGAAGGAACGTCTGCTCGAGTTGGTACTGGCCGGACGTGGCCGCATGGCTGACCGCGTCCGTGAAGGCCACCCACGTCGAGCCGGCGGAAAACGACACCTCGGTCTGCACCGCCGACGCCTGGTAGGCCCCATCGGCCTTCATCAAGTCGTGGAGCTGCAGCATCAGCGTGTCGTACGGAGACCGGCGGGTCTTCGTGATGCGGACGGCGCGCAGGACGGCCGCTGTCAGCGGAAACGGTAGGCGAAACCGACCATGGAAGCGGAGCGCGACGCGGTCGAAGGCTTCACCGACGCGCCACGTGCGCGGTCTCCCCTCCGGATTGACGTTGGTGAACACCCGCAGGATGCGCCGCCCTTGAACCGGCGTGGCGGGAAAGCTGTCCACATGCAGGCGCGTGTCATCGTGGCGCCACGACGTCTGGCGGCCGGCGATCTCCGCGGGCCTGAAGCTCGCGCGGCCGCGCTCCAACCGCCCGCGATAGTCGGGGAGCGCGGCGTCCACCAGGGCTGCTGCGCTGTCGCTGAACCGGCGCAGCCACGAACCAAGCGCCACGGCCTCGTCCCCGGTGGCCCGGGCGCCGCCGACCCGTCCCGAGGCCGGGTCGAAGCTGACGTTCTTGGCAATCGCCATCGAGGGGACGAAGAAGTCGCGCTCGGCGGCCCGCACTTCAAAAGCCAGCTGCGGAAAGAGTAGGATACCGCCCGATTCGAGCTGCGCGACGGCGGCGGCGTCCACGGCGGCCCCGTCTTCCCGATCCCAGGCCGTCCAGTCGTGGGGAAAAAGCATAGATAAAGCGTAAGTGCCTGTGGTTTCTGCTGTCTCCCCGGCAGCCGGGTAAATGGTACGGGCCGACAACCCGTATCTTGTACAGTATCCCAGCCCAAGATCCCTGGATTCGTGGAGCCTATTCGTAATGAGCCGTGTGCGCAAAATTCTAACTGCTGGACAGGTTCGTCGTGTGTGCGCCGGGATGGCCGCGCTGTCTGTCGCCATTCTTGCCGCCGGGTGCGGGGGCGGCGCGGGCGCTGACGGGGCACCAGGTGGCGGGGGTGGGGGCCGTCGGGGGGGGCGGGGCGCCCGGGGCGGGACGCAGCCGGTCGTGACGGCCCGGGTCACCCAGAAGGACGTCCCGGTGGACATCAGCGCCGTCGGCAACGTCGAGGCCTATACGACCATCGCGGTCCGGTCCCAGGTCACCGGCATCCTGGACCAGGTGGCGATCCACGAGGGGGACATGGTGAAGAAGGGCGATCTGCTCTTCCGCCTCGACGCACGCCCCTTCCAGGCCGCCCTCGAGCAAGCCAACGCGAACTACGTCCGGGACCAGGCGCTCCTCGCCCAAGCCGAAGCCGCACTGGCTCGCGACGCGGCGAGCGCGGAGTACCAGCAGCTGTCGGCCGAGCGTCAGACGCAACTGGTCGCCCGGGGCATCGTCTCGAAGGATATCGGCCAGCAGGCGCGCTCGCAGGCCGACGCCACGGCCGCGACCGTGAAAGCCGACAAGGCCTCTGTGGAAAGCGCACGCGCGCAGCTCACCGCCCAGCAGGCCGCGGTGGACACCGCGAAGGTACAGCTCAGCTACTGCGTGCTCCGGTCGCCCATCGACGGGCGGATGGGCGACGTCACCGTGAAGGCGGGCAATCTTGTCACCGCGAACACGTCGCAGATTATGACGATCGCCCAGATCCAGCCGGTCTTCGTCACCTTTGCCGTGCCAGCGACCCACCTGCCGACGATCAAGGCACACAGCAGTGGTCGCGACAAGCTGTCCGTGGTCGCGACACCCCAGGACGCCGACGCGCAGCCCGCCGAGGGCGAGCTCACCTTCATCGACAACCTCGTCGATCAGACGACGGACACCATCCGTCTGAAGGCGACGTTCCCGAACACCGACCACCGCCTGTGGCCCGGCCAATTCGCGCGCGTCAGCCTCCGGCTGACGACGCTGCCGCAGGCGACCATCGTCCCGCAGCAGGCGGTCCAAACCGGGCAGGAGGGCCAGTTCATCTTCGTGGTCAACCAGGGCGGCGGCCGCGGACAGGGCCGCGGGCAAGCGCAGAGTGCGCCGCCGGCGGGCGCGCCGCCAGCCGGGGATGCGAGGGGTGGGGCCGACGCAGCGGGCCCGCCCGCGATGACGGTCGAACAGCGCCCCGTGACCGTCGGCCAGCGGGTCGGGGACGACATCGTGATCGAGAAGGGCGTCAAGCCGGGAGAGCTCGTCGTCACGGAGGGGCAGCTGCGCCTCGAGGACGGCACGCGCGTGCAGCTGAGCGATCCGAATGGCAACGTCCAGGGCGGCGGCCGCGGGGGGCGTGGCGGCCGCGGGGGCCAGGGGCAGGGCCAGGGCGGCGCCCAAGGCCAGCGCGGCCAGTAGCGAGCGCCGGCGTCTGGCTTCGGCCGGGCGCTGTCCCTACGAGGGCAGGCCAGCGTGAATTTTTCTGAAGTCTTCATTCGACGCCCCGTCGCTACCAGCCTGCTGATGGCGGCAATCGCGATGTTCGGCGTCGTCGCGTACCGCGCGCTGCCGGTCTCGGACCTGCCGACCGTCGATTACCCCTCTGTGTTCGTGATCGCCGCCATGCCCGGCGGCGATCCGGTGACGATGGCCTCCACGGTCGCCAGCCCGCTCGAACGCCAGTTCACCACCATTGCCGGCGTGGACGAGATGACGTCGTCGAGCGGTGCGGCCAGCACCGTCATCACGATGACGTTCGACCTCGATCGTAACGTCGATAGCGCCGTCGTCGATGTGCAGACCGCCATCGCGGCGGCGTCGCCGCTGCTGCCCTCCACCCTGACGGCGCCGCCGTCGTTCCGCAAGGCCAACCCGGCGGACCAGCCCATTCTGTCGCTGAACCTCGTGTCGAAGACGCTCGAGATGTCAGCCGTGGACGACTACGCGGAGAACATCCTCGCGCCGCGCATCTCGATGGTGGACGGGGTGTCGCAGGTCACCGTCCAGGGCGCGCAGAAGTACGCCGTCCGCGTGCAGCTCGACCCGAACAAGCTGAAGGCGCAGGGCATCGGCCTGAACGAAGTGGACCGGGCGCTCCAGAACTGGAACGTCAACCAGCCGACCGGCCAGCTCTTCGGCTCGGGCAACACGTTCACGATCAACGCCAACGGCATGCTGACGAGCCCGGACGGCCTGCTGCGCAGCGCGCAGATGTTCCGGCCCATCGTGCTCGCGTATCGCGACGGCCGGCCGGTGCGCCTCGATCAGGTCGCCAACGTGCTCGACAGCGTCGAGGTCACGACGCAGCGCGCCTGGCTGTACACCAAGGCGGACACCGAGCGCGTCATCACGCTGCAGGTGCAGAAGCAGCCCGGCACCAATGTGATCGACGTGACGGACCGCGTCCGCGCCGTCATCCCGGGCCTCGAGGCGCAGCTGCCGCCGTCGGTCCACATGAGCGTCCGGCAGGACCGGTCGAAGACGATTCGGCAGGCATTCGGCGACATCCAGTTCACGATGCTCATCACGCTGGTGCTCGTGGTGGGGGTCATCTACCTGTTCCTCCACAATGGGTCGGCGACACTCATCCCCGCGCTCGCCCTGCCCTTCTCCATCCTCGGCACGTTTGCCGTCATGCAGCTGATGAACTACAGCCTGGACAATCTGTCCATGATGGCGCTCATCCTGTCGGTCGGCTTCGTGGTGGACGACGCCATCGTGATGCTGGAGAACATCGTCCGGCACATGGAGATGGGCGAGGACGCCCTGACGGCGTCGCTCCGGGGCTCGAAGGAAATCGGCTTCACCATCCTGACGATGACGACATCGCTCGCCGCGGTGTTCATCCCCATTCTGTTCATGTCCGGCATCCTGGGGCGCCTCTTCCGCGAGTTCGCCGTCACCATCACCGCCGCCATCCTCATCTCGGGCGTCGTCTCGATTACGCTCACGCCGATGCTCTGCAGCCGGTTCCTCCATGTCGTGCACACCAGCACGGGTTTCGCCGGCATGGTGGACCGCGGCTTCGACGCCCTGCGGCGCGGCTACGCGTGGAGCCTCCGCTGGGTGCTCCGCTATCGCCTGGCGATGATGGTGCTGTTCGTCGCGGTCATCTGGGCCACGGTGCACATGTTCGGCGTCGTGCCGAAGGGGTTCGTGCCCGATACCGACAACGACACGCTCAACGTCAATCTCGTCGCCGCCCAAGGGACGTCGTTCTACGAGATGGTCAACTACATGGAGCGGGTCGCGACCGCGGTCAACAAGAACCCGTACATCGAAGCGATGATGGTCAATACGGGTGCGCCGCGCTTCGGTGGGTCGAACACCGGCCGGATGAACATCCAGCTGACGCCGCGGAGCGAACGCCCCGTCTCCGCGCAGCAGATCGCCCAGCAGCTGCGCGGGCCGCTCGGCCGCTATCCCGGCTTCCGCGCGTTCGTCAACATCCCCCAGTCCCTCCAGATCGGCGGCTTCCAGGGCAACAGCAACTACAACCTGATGATCGAGAGCCTCGACTACGACGAGCTGACGAAGTGGGCGCCCATCCTCGAGCAGGCGGTCTCGGCGCTCCCCGAGGTGCAGGAAGTCTCGACGAATCTCGAGGCCAAGAGCCCGCGCGTCGATCTCGTCATCGACCGCGACAAGGCCGCCGCCGTGGGCCTGGACGCGAACATCATCGCCAACACGCTGAGCACGGGCCTCGGCCCGCGGTGGTCGTCCACCATCTACGGCACGCGCAGCCAGTACAAGGTGCTGCTCGAACTCGACCCCAAGTACCAGGAACAGGCCGACTCGCTCACGCGCCTCGGGTTCAAGACGCCGTCCGGCGCCCTGGTACCGCTCGAATCCGTGGTGCGCTTCAAGGAAACGGTCGGCCCCCAGAGCGTCAACCACGTCGGGCAGCTGCCGGCCGTGTCCGTGTCCTTCAGCCTGCGCCCGGGCGTGTCGCTCGGGGCGGCCGTGGACCACGTCAACGCCGTGGCCAAACAGGTGCTGCCGCCCACCATCACCACCAGCTTCCAGGGCTCGGCCAAGGTGTTCCAACAGTCGCTGAACAACCTGAGCCTGCTGCTGTTCGTGGCCATCGGCGTGGTCTACATCGTGCTCGGCATGCTGTATGAGAGCTACATCCATCCGCTGACGATTCTCTCGGGCCTGCCGTCGGCCGGGCTCGGCGCGCTCATCACCCTGCACGTCTTCGGCAACGAGCTGAACATCTACTCGTTCGTCGGCCTGGTCATGCTCATCGGCATCGTGAAGAAGAACGCCATCATGCAGATCGACTTCGCCCTCGACCAGGAGCGCGAGCACGACAAGACGCCGAGCGAAGCCATCTACGAGGGCTGCGTCATCCGGTTCCGGCCTATCATGATGACGACGGCGGCGGCGCTCTTCGGCGCCCTGCCGATTGCCCTCGGCTACGGCGCTGGCGGCGAAGCCCGGCGGCCGCTCGGTCTGGCCGTGGTCGGCGGGCTCGTCGTCTCCCAGTTAATCACGCTCTACCTGACACCGGTCGTCTACACCTACATGGCGCAGCTGGTGAAGACACGCAAGATCACGGCGACCACGACGGTCCCTGCCACGGCCTAACGGCGCGGTCACTCTATGAATATTTCTGAAGGATTCATCAAACGGCCCATCGCCACCAGCCTGCTGATGGCCGCCATCGCCCTGTTCGGCGCGGTCGCCTACCGCTCGCTCCCGGTCAGCGACCTGCCGAACGTCGATTTCCCGACGCTCCTCGTCACGGCCAGCCTGCCCGGCGCCAGCCCGGAAACGATGGGTGCATCGGTTGCAACCCCGCTCGAGAACCAGTTCTCGACCATCGCGGGACTCGAGTCGATGACGTCGGTCAACTCGCTGGGCTCGACCCAGATCACGCTCGAGTTCGAACTGAACCGCAGCCTGGACGGCGGCGCGGTGGACGTGCAGGGCGCCATCACACAGGCAACCCGGCTGCTGCCCCAGGGGATGCCGACGCCGCCGACCTTCACGAAGGTCAATCCGGCGGACCAGCCCATCCTGTACCTCGTCGTCACCTCCACGACGCTGCCGGCCTGGAAGCTCGACGAGTGGGCCGAGACCCGCATCGCCCAGCGCATCTCCCAGGTGAGCGGCGTCGCGCAGGTGCAGGTGCTCGGCGCGCAGAAGTACGCCGTCCACGCGCAGCTCGACCCCCACGCGCTCGCCGCGCGCCAGATTGGCATCAACGAGGTCGAAACCGCCCTGCGCGCCTGGAACGTCAACGTGCCGGCCGGCAACATCGTCGGCCCGCACCGGGCCTTCACGCTGCAGGCCACCGGGCAGCTCATGAACGCGGACGAATTCCGCGACATGGTCGTCACGTATCGCAACGGCGCGCCCGTACGCCTCGGCCAGCTCGGCGACGTCGTTGACGGCGCGCAGGACCCGCACACGGGCTCGTGGTTCTACACGGCAGACAGCGACCAGCGCGCGATCACGCTCGGCATCCAGCGCCAGCCCGGGACGAACACCATCGCCGTGTCGGACGCCGTCAAGAACCTCATCCCGCAGTTCCAGGCCGAACTGCCGGCCAGCGTCCACCTGGACGTGCTCTACGACCGCTCCGAGACGATTCGCGAATCCTATCGCGACGTCCAGTTCACGATGCTGCTGACGCTCGGCCTCGTCATCATGGTCATCTTCGTGTTCCTGCGGAACGTGTGGGCGACCATCATTCCGAGCCTCGCGCTGCCCTTCTCTATCGTCGGCACGTTCACCGTGATGTACATGCTGGACGACAGCCTGGACAACCTGTCGATGATGGCGCTCATCCTCTCGGTCGGCTTCGTCGTAGACGATGCCATCGTCATGCTGGAGAACATCTACCGGCACGTCGAGATGGGCGAGGATCCGCTCGAAGCGTCGCTCGTCGGGTCGCGGGAAATCGGGTTCACGATCGTCTCGATGACCCTGTCGCTGGCCGCCGTGTTCATCCCCGTGCTGTTCATGGGC
>JBEQUD010000249.1:0-2545 GCA_040349235.1 Acidobacteriota bacterium | reverse complement strand
GGCATCACGGTGGACACGGGGCTCGTGGCGCTCGCGGGCTTTGCCGGTGAACAGATCACGGAAGGCCTCGATGGGCTTGGGCCCCGTCTCGTCGAATATCGGGAGCTCGGCGCGCGCTTCACCAAATGGCGCGCGGTGATAGTGGTCGGCGACCACACCCCGACCGACACCGGCATGCAGGCCCATGCGCGCGGGCTGGCCCTCTTCGCGGCACTCAGCCAACAAGCCGGCCTGGTGCCGATTGTCGAACTGGAGGTGCTCATGAAGGGCCCGCACACCATCAGCCACTGCGCGGAGGTCGCGACCGCCGGCTGGCAACGGGTCTTTGCCGCGCTCGCCGCGCACCGTGTCGTCCTCGAGCACATGCTCGTCAAGACCGGCATGATGGTGTCAGGGACGAACTGCCCGGAGCCGGCCGGCGTGGCGGTCGTCGCGGAGACGACCGTGCGGGTGTTGCGGCGCGTCGTGCCCGCCGCGGTCCCCGGCATTGTGTTTCTGTCCGGCGGGCAGCGGTCCGACGCCGCGACCGCGAGGCTCGAGGCCATTTGCAACGTCGGCCGCGCCCCATGGCGGCTCAGCTTTTCCTTTGGGCGGGCGCTCCAGGCCTCGGCTCTCGCTGCCTGGAAGGGCGCTCATTGGAACGGGCTGCCCGGCCACGTTACGGCCGCGCAGGACGCGCTTCGCCGGCAGGCCCAGTGCAACGGCGCGGCGATTCAGGGACGGGGCGTGCGGGCCGTCGAGAGCGTGGCGATGTAACCAGGTGCGTAGCCACCTGCCTGCAAGCCCCCGCGTGGGGTCAGCGCGCGATGTCGAACTGCACCCGCACTTCGTCCTTCAGCTTGACGGCGCCGCCGGCCACCCGGATGGGCTCGATGCCGAAGTCGCGCTGCCTCAGGAGCACCTCGCCGTGATACGTGCCGGCCACCTGCGCGACGGCGCACGTGATGACGCGTGTCCGCCCGTGAAAGGTCAGCCGTCCCGTGACCCTCCATTGGTTCGCGCCCGCAGGTTCGACACTGGTCGAAACAAATGCAATGTCGGCGAACGCCGCCACGTCGAGGACTTCGGCGCCGAGCATCCGCGCCTGGACATCCGCGCGGCGGGCGGCCGGGGCGTCGGGGTCGAGGACACGGAGCTCCGCGGCATGGACCAGAAGGTCCACGCGGAACCAGAGGGGCATGACGGTATGCTACCCGTTGGACGCCGCCCAGCCACGGTGGTTACGGTGCTTCGGGCCATAATAGGGCGACGTTCGCCGCGCCGTTACACGGCCGACGTATAACGGGACCTGATGTCGAATGCCACACTGACAGCCTCGCGCGCGGTTCGAACGACGACCGTCGTCGCCCTCGGGCTGCTGGTCGCGTCGCTGGCTGCGCAAGGCGGGGGAGACGGGGGGGATCGCAGCGATGAGCTCCGCAGGGCCATCGTCGGCGGCCCCGCGCGGAACATCTTCCTGTTCATCGGCGACGGCATGGGGGATTCCGAAATCACCCTGGCCAGAAACTACGCGGTGGGCCCCGGCGGCCGCCTGGCGATGGACCGCCTGCCGTTCACAGGGTCGTATACGACCTATTCCATCCGTGAGGACAACCCCGCGCTGCCCGACTACGTGCCCGACTCCGCGGCGACCGCGACCGCCTGGGCCACCGGCCAGAAGACCAGCAACGGCCGCATTTCGACGTCCGCAGGCGACGATCGGGACCTGCCGACCATTCTCGAGATCGCGCAGGAACGGGGTTACCGCACGGGCGACGTCACGACGGCGGAGTTGACCGACGCGACGCCCGCCGCACTCGGCGCGCACGTGACGCACCGCTCGTGCGAAGGCCCCGCCGACATGAAGGCGTGCCCGAAGGACTTGAAGGAGGCCGGCGGGCCTGGCTCCATTGCCGAGCAGCTCATTGCCCACAAGATTGATGTGCTGTTCGGTGGCGGCTACGACCGGTTCGACCAGCGGACCGAAGCCGGGCCCCTCGTGGTGCAGGAGGCGGTCGCGGCCGGCTACCGCATCGTCAGCGCCACCGCCGGTCTGGAATACGCGGGGGCGGGACATCGACTCCTGGGCCTGTTTGCGCCCGCCAACATGACCACGGAGTGGACCGGCCCGGAAGCGACGCCGTATCCCTCCAACGTCAAGACGCCGCAGGCGTGCAAGCAGGACCATCGCCCGGCTGCCGAGCCCAGCCTGGCCGAGATGACGACGAAGGCCATCGCGCTGCTCGATCGACCTGCGGTCGCCGGCCCTGGATTCTTCCTGCAGGTCGAGGGCGCCTCCATCGACAAGCAGGACCACAGCGCGAACCCGTGCGGGCAGATCGGCGAGACGGTCGCGTTCGATCGGGCCATCCGCGTCGGGTTGGACTTCGCGGCGGCGCATCCGGATACGCTCATCATCGTGACCGCCGATCACGCACACGCGAGCCAGATCGTACCCATCCCGACCGACGCCGACCATCCAGCGGGGTTGGTGTCCGTGCTGATGACGCCCGCGAACGTCCCGATGGCCGTGTCGTACGCGACCAACGCGTACCACCGCTCCCAA
>JBEQUD010000203.1:0-7809 GCA_040349235.1 Acidobacteriota bacterium | reverse complement strand
ACCTTCGGGCTCGATTTGGTGCCCGACGTCCCGAACTGGCGCGAGTACTCCAACCGGATCCAGCTGCGTGGGCCCGCGTCGCGAGGGGTGCATCTGACGCTCGTCGAGTCGGTGCGCCAGGATCGCGCGCGCCGGCTGACGACCTTCGACCAGCGCTACATCGAGCGGCGCGACGGGCAGGCCACCGAGCACCGGTTCGAGCTGACCTTTCGCACCCTGTCCGTCCCGCAGATGGCCCGCCGGCTCGAACGCGCGGGTTTTGCCGTGGACCGCGTGCTCGGCGACTACCGGGGCCGTGCGTGGGACGAGCGCGCCGATGTGTGGATTGTCCTCGCGAAAAAGAGGTAGAATTTTTCTTTCAAATTTCAGGAGTTCTGAATGTCCGGCCATTCCAAGTGGGCTTCGATCAAGCACAAGAAAGGCGCCCTCGACGCCAAGCGCGGCAAGATTTTCACGCGCATCATCAAGGAATTGACGGTCGCCGCGCGCAACGGCGGCGGCGATCCGGACATGAACCCGCGCCTGCGCACGATTATCGCTGACGCGAAGGCGGCGAACATGCCGGCCGAGAACATCAAGCGGGCCATCCGTCGTGGAACGGGCGAAGAGCCCGGAGTCACCTACGAAGAAGCGCAGTACGAGGCCTACGGGCCCGGAGGCGCCGCCGTCATCATCGACGTGCTCACGGACAACAAGAACCGCACCGTGGGCGAGCTCCGCCACATGCTCGAGAAGCACGGCGGCAACCTCGCCTCGACCAACGCCGTGGCCTGGATGTTCGCCAAGAAGGGCCTCATGGTGGTCGAGAAAGCCAAGGCCGACGAAGAAAAGCTGCTCGGCGCGGTGCTCGATGCGGGGGCCGACGACATGCAGGAGGAGGGCGACAACTGGGAAGTGCTGACCGCGCCCGAGTCGTTCCAGGCCGTGCGCGACGCGGTCAAGCAGCTCGGGGTCGAGCCGGCCAGCGCGCAGGTGTCGATGATTCCCCAGAACTACGTCAAGCTCGAGGGCAAGGTCGCGCAGCAGATGCTGCGGCTCATGGACGCGCTCGACGACCAGGACGACGTCCAGCACGTGTGGTCGAACTTCGACATCGAGGAGAAGGAGATCGAGGCCTCGCTGGCGTGAGAGTGTTTGGGATCGACCCCGGCTCCATCCGCACCGGCTACGGGTGCGTGGAGACGGACGGTTCGCGCCACCGGATCGTGCTGTGTGGCGCCATCAGCGCGCCGGCCGCCGCCTCGTTTCCTGAAAAGCTGCACGCGATTCACGGCCGTCTGGCGGCGCTGCTCGATGAGTGCCGGCCCGATTCGGTGGCCATCGAAAGCATCTTCTTTGCCGCGAACGCGCGTAGCGCTTTGAAGCTGGGTCATGCGCGCGGGGTGGCCGTCCTCGCCGCCGCCCAGGCGGGGCTGGCGGTGGTCGAATACTCGCCAGCCGAGGTCAAGCGCGCGGTCGTCGGCCACGGCCGCGCCGAGAAATCGCAAGTCCAGTACATGGTCAAGCTGCTGCTCGGGTTGGCTGTCGCCCCGTCGCCGCACGACGCCGCCGACGCGCTCGCGGTCGCCATCTGCCACGCGCACGCGCAGACCGCCGTGCAGGCGGCGGCCACTGCGGCTGTCAACCGCGCCGGTGCCGGCGTCCCGGGCGCCGTCCGTGGCGGGCGGCGTGCCGCGACGAGCTGGCGGGCCTACCGGCCGGCCAGCTCGTGATCGCCCACCTCCGGGGGCGGATTTCCGACAAGCAGCCCAACCGGCTCGTGATCGATGTGGGCGGGGTCGGCTACGACGTCGCCGTGCCCCTGTCCACGTTCTACGGCCTCGGAGATGTCGGCGCCGACATCTCCGTGCGCATCCATACCCACGTGCGGGAAGATGCGCTGGCACTGTACGGCTTCGCCACCGGCCTCGAGCTGGATCTGTTCGAGCGGTTGATCGGTATCAGTGGCGTGGGGCCCAAGCTCGCGCTTGCGGTGCTGTCGGGGATCGACCCTGCCGAACTGGTGCGGGCGATCCAGCATGCCGACGTCGCACGCCTCACGTCGATTCCCGGCGTGGGCAAGAAGACGTCCGAGCGCATCGTCGTCGAACTGAAGGACCGTCTGCCGCGCGCCCAGGCGCCTTCGACCGCCGCGCCCGGCGCCGCTACTCCCGCCGCCTCCGCGCTCCGCGACGACGTCGTCTCGGCGCTGGTGAACCTGGGGTATCATCGGCCGCTCGCCGAGCGCGCGGCAGAAGCCGCGGCGAAGCTCGCCCCGGACGCCGGCTTCGAGCTCGTGCTGAAGCACGCGCTACGCGAGCTGGCGAGGTAGCCTGCCACCTACCATGTCTGATCCCCGAGTCGTCACGGCGGCGCGCGTCGAGGAAGATGCGCAGTACGAAGCCGGCCTTCGTCCGCGCGTCCTGGACGACTACATCGGGCAGGACCGCGTGCGCGAGAACCTGCAGGTCGCGATCGCGGCCGCCAGGCAGCGGCAGGAGCCGCTCGATCACGTGCTGCTGCACGGCCCGCCGGGGCTCGGCAAGACGACGCTCGCCTATGTGATTGCCAACGAACTCGGCGTCCAGGTGCGCGCGACCTCGGGCCCCGCTATCGAGAAGCCCGGGGATTTGCTCGGCATCGTCACAAGCCTGGCGGCGAGGGACGTGCTGTTCATCGACGAGATCCATCGGATGTCGCCCACCGTGGAGGAAATCCTCTACCCGGCGCTCGAGGACTTCGAGTGCGACATCGTCATCGGCCAGGGTCCGGGGGCCCGGACGCACAAGGTGCGGGTCGAGCCCTTCACCCTCATCGGGGCGACGACGCGGACGGGGCTGCTGACGGCCCCGCTGCGTTCGCGGTTCGGCATCTCGCATCGCCTCGAGTTCTATACGGCCGCGGACCTGGAGGAAATCATCCGGCGGTCGGCGCGGATCATCGGCGTGCCGGTGGAAGCCGAGGCGGCCGCGGAGCTCGCGCGGCGCTCTCGAGGGACGCCGCGCATCGCGAACCGCCTGCTGCGGCGTGTGCGCGATTTCGCGCAGGTGCGCGCCGAGGGGACGATTACGGTCGATGTCGCGCACGCCGCGCTCAAGCTGCTCGAGGTGGACGAGCACGGGTTCGACGAGACGGACCGCCG
The DNA here is from genome assembly GCA_040349235.1 of Acidobacteriota bacterium. GTDB lineage: Bacteria > Acidobacteriota > Vicinamibacteria > Vicinamibacterales > CAVVIG01 > JBEQUD01. The sequence continues at coordinate 4,688 of JBEQUD010000203.1, read as the reverse complement.
GCTGCTCCGGACGATCATCGACAAGTTCGGCGGCGGGCCGGTGGGGCTCAACACCATCGCCGCGGCCATCAGCGAGGAAAAGGACGCGATCGAGGATATCTACGAGCCGTTTCTCATTCAGATCGGCTTTCTCGATCGCACGCCGCGCGGCCGGATGGCGACTGCGCGCGCTTACAGCTATTTCGGGCTCGTCGCGCCAGACGAGCGAAGAAGGGATGCACGACTGTGGTGAGTGAACGAGCAGGCCGGCCCCAGCGCACGACCACGCGCGCGGGGGGGCGGCCGACGACGATCCGGTCGCTGGCGACGTACGTACCGCCGCGCCTCTTGACCAACACCGATCTCGAGAAGATGGTCGATACGACCGACGAGTGGATTCTGCAGCGGACCGGCATCCGCGAGCGCCACGTCGTGGACCCGGGCGTCGCGACGTCCGACCTCGGCAAGGAGGCCGCGCTCGAGGCCATCGCGCGCGCCGGACTGACGCCGCAGGATATCGGCGTCATCGTCGTGGGGACGGTCACCCCAGACATGCTGTTTCCGAGCACGGCCTGTCTCATCCAGCACAAGATCGGCGCCCCCTATGCGTGGGGCTTCGACCTGAGCGCCGCCTGTTCCGCGTTCACCTACGCGTTGACGACGGCCAGCCAGTTCGTTGCCACCGGCGCCCACGAGCACGCGCTGGTGGTCGGGGCTGATGTCATGTCCAGCATCATCGACTACCACGACCGATCGACGTGCGTCCTCTTTGGCGATGGTGCGGGCGCGGTGGTCGTGTCGGCGGCGCGCGAGGGCGAGGGACAGATTCTCGATTTCGAGCACGAAATCGACGGGAGTGGAGCGGCCGCCCTGTGCATGCCCGCGGGAGGCAGCCTGCGGCCGCCGTCCCACGAGACCATCGACGGGCGCCTGCACTACGTCAAGCAGGACGGCCAGGCTGTGTTCAAGTTCGCGGTCCGCAAGACGGAGGAGATCTCCCGACGGGTCCTCGAGCGCAACGGGCTCGACGCCAAGGACATCGACCTTTTCGTATCGCACCAAGCCAATCGGCGCATCATCCAGTCCGCCGCCGAGCGCCTCGGGGTGGACAACGACAAGGTCATCATCAACATCGAGCGATTCGGCAACACCACGGCCGCGACCATTCCCCTGGCGCTCCACGACGCGGTTGCCAGCGGGCGCCTGAAGAAGGGCGATCTGGTGCTGCTGGCATCGGTCGGTGCGGGGTTCACCGTGGGATCCGTCCTCCTGCGTTGGGGGTACTGACCGGAGCCGCCCTGGGTTTCTGGGAATTCGCTACCCAACGGCGGCCCCACGGGAACGTGCGACACATCCTGCATTGGCGCGGGCATTTTTACGGTTTTGCGCCGGGGCACTGACGATTTCGAATCCAAATACGAAATTGTCTGTTCTGGAATAGTGCATGTGTTGAGACGCGCACCGCACCCGCCGTACCCACTGTAAATCCTGTCAAGACTTTCAAGATCAGCAGTTTCCACGGATCGCCGGGCGCCGGCGCAGCGATGGCGGCCGGCTTGCTCTACGGTGCGCCGTGACCAATACTTGCCACCGCTCCGTTCTGCTCCTCTCGGCGTCTCTTCTGCTCGCGCCGGCCCTGGACGCCAGCGCACAACAGCCCCCGCGCGGCGCCCGCGCGTCGAAGATAGACCAGGCGCTCGGCCAGGCCCTCGATGCCGGCGGTGGCGGGCAACGCGTTATCGTCACCGTCAAACCTGGGTATCGCGGCGGCATCCGCCGCGCGCTCGAACAGCGCGGTGCGCGCATCGACGGCGAGGAAGCCGCCACCGACGCGCTGGTCACCGTCCTCTCCGCGGCCGCGGCGGCCGATCTGGCCACGCGGCCGGAAATCGACACGATTGCCCTCGACTCGCCTGTCTTCGCACAGGGTGCAGGCCAGCGCTGGGGGGGCGTGGCGTCCCGTAGCCGCGCCGCGGACGCGGCATCCCCGGCCCCGGTGCCTGTCGTCGATACCACGCTGCGCGCCACGCTCGGCCTGCCGTTGCCGTCCGGCACGCCGAATGGGGCGGGCATCGGCGTGGCGATCATCGACTCCGGCATCGCGCCGAGCGCGAACATCAACATCACCGCGTTCTTCGACCTGACCCATGGCGGTGTCGTTCCGGTGCGCCCGTACGACGATTACGGACACGGCACGCACATCGCGGGCCTTATCGGCAGCGACGGCACGTTGAGCGCCCGGCAGTTCAAGGGCATCGCGCCCGCCGTGAATCTGGTCGGGCTCAAGGTGCTCGACGGGACGGGCCAGGGCCAGACGAGCGACGTCATTCGCGCGCTCAACTTCGTCACCGCCAACAAGGACCGCCTGCACGTCCAGATCGTCAACCTGTCGCTCGGTCATCCCATCTTCGCGCCCGCGGCGGACGATCCGCTCGATCGCGCGGTCGAGAAGGCGGTGTCGTCCGGCCTCGTCGTCATCACGTCCGCCGGTAACTTGGGCATCAACCCCGACACGGGGTTGCCGGGCTATGCGGGGGTGACGTCGCCGTGCAATTCGCCGTCCGCGATCTGCGTCGGCGCGGCCATGACCCAGAACACCGTCCAGCGGGACGACGACGTGGTGGCCCCCTACAGCTCGCGCGGCCCGTCGTGGTACGACGGCTTCGCGAAGCCGGACCTGGTGGCGCCGGGCCATCGGCTGGCCTCGGACACGACCACCACGTCCTACCTCTACACGCAGCTCGTATCGAGCCGCGGGCAGGCCGCGAACGGCCAGCCGCTGCTCGTCCTGAGCGGCACCAGCATGGCGGCGGCGGTGACGAGCGGCGTGGCCGCGCTGGTCCTCGATGCGCACAATCGCCTGTCCGACGACCAGCCCTCGCTCACCCCGAATCTGGTCAAAGCCATCCTCGAGTACACGTCGGTCGCCGTTCACGCGAACAGCGTCGCCAATCCGTCCGTCGCCGATGCGTCCCAGGACGCCGACTACCTGACGCAGGGGGCTGGCGAGGTCAACGCCGCCGGGGCGATCGCGTTGGCGCGCTCGATCGACACCTCGAAACGTGTCGGGGCGTGGTGGCTGACGAAGGGCATCACGCCGGCATCAACCATCGGTGGTTCGTCCGTCGATTGGTCCCAGAAGGTGCTGTGGAACGACACGGTGCTCGGCGGCGACCTCCCCTACGCCAACAACATCATCTGGGGGACGAACATCATCTGGGGCACCAACATCATTTGGGGGACGAACATCATCTGGGGCACCAACATCATCTGGGGGACGAACATCGTCTGGGGCACCAACATCATCTGGGGAACGAACATCATCTGGGGCACCAATATCATCTGGGGCACGAACATCATCTGGGGGACCAACATCATCTGGGGCACGTCCGCTCAGGAAGGGGTCTTCTAGTGGTCAAGCTGTTCAACCAACCCGCGCCGCACCTCGATGCGGCCGCACCCGCTCCGGGCAAGGCGTCCGCTGGGCCCAGCGACTCGTCCATCTGTCAGTGGCGCGACGAGTTGCCACGTCTCACGGGGGCCGCGGTCACCCTGCGCGAACTCGAGGTCGCCGATGCTCCCGCGCTCTGTGGTGCGTTGTCGAGCGAACTGGTCACGCGGTACCTCAACCCTCCGCCCGCCACCGTCGAAGGGTTCGCCGCCTTCATCGAGCGGGCGCGCCGCCAGCGCCATGCGGGCCAGTACGCGTGTTTCGCGATTGTGCCCCACGGGTCGGACATGGCGGTTGGCCTCTACCAGATCCGCGCGCTCGAACCGGCGTTCGGGACCGCGGAATGGGGGTTTGCGATGTCGCCGGACTTCTGGGGCACCGGCATCTTCGCGGAGGGTGCCGGCCTGCTCATCAACTTCGCGTTCGAAGCCATGGGGGTTCGCCGTCTCGAGGCGCGCGCCGCGATGAAGAATGGCCGGGCCAACGGCGCGCTGAAGAAGGTGGGCGCCGTGATGGAAGGCGTACTGCGCCGGGCGTTCTCGCGCGACGGCGAATATCTGGACCAGGCGCTCTGGACCATCCTGCGAGACGAGTGGACCGTCGCACGTCGGCAGCCGGCTGCGCGCGTCGTCTTCCACTGAACATCCACTAACATGGGTCGCGGACATGGACGTCCGCGACTTCGACTTCGCGCTGCCGCCGGAACTCATCGCGCAGGAGCCGCCCGCCGCGCGGGGTTCCTCGCGGCTGCTCCTGCTCGATCGGGCTGCGGGCGCTACCCGTCACGCGCTCATCCAGGACCTGCCGGAGCTGCTGACGCCGGGCGATCTCCTGGTCGTCAACAACACGCGAGTCTTCCCGGCGCGTCTGCTCGGCCGTCGCATGCCGAGCGGCGGCGCCGTGGAATGCCTTCTGATGACGGCCGAGGGCGCGGACCGGTGGGAGGCGCTGGTGCGCCCGGGGCAGAAGCTCCAGCCCGGCGCCCAGATCGCGTTCGATGGTCGGCATGGGCTCCACGCCGAAATCCTGGAGCGACGGGTCCGCGGCCGGCGCCTGCTGCGCCTGTGGAGCGATGACGGTACCCCGGTCGACGAGGCCATCGACGAGGTTGGCCACATGCCGCTGCCGCCGTACATCAAGCGGGCGGATGGCGCCGCCGACCGCGACCGCTACCAGACCGTGTTCGCACGGGCGCGCGGGTCCATCGCCGCACCCACCGCGGGCCTCCACTTCACGCCGGCGCTAGTGGATGCCTGCC
>JBEQUD010000175.1:0-2454 GCA_040349235.1 Acidobacteriota bacterium | reverse complement strand
GGGGAAGCGCGGCGGCGCAGCGCCCCATGCGCCCCATACGCGCGCGGTACCGCGGGAGGCCGCGCCGCACGAGGGACGCAGGCGTCAGCGGGCCGCACGGTGGCCGGTGCAGTACATGTCGTCGGCCTCGCAGCCCTCGACTTCCACTTGCACGGTCGTGTGGGTGATGGAGAAGCGGTGCTCGAGCTGTCCGACGACGGCGCGCAGCACCTGCTGGCCCTCGCGGACGCTCTGTTCCGCGACGAGGATATGGCAGCTGCAGGCGATGACCCCGGGGCCGACCATCCACACGTGCAGGTCGTGGACGTCCAGCACTCCGGCCACACCCTTGATGGCGTCGATGACGGCGGGCATGTCGGTGCCGGGCGGCGTACCTTCGAGCAGCACCGTGGCGCTCTCCGCGAGGATGCCGTAGCTGCTGGCGAGAATCATCCCCGCGATAAGGAGGGAGACAATCGGGTCCGCGAGCATCTGGCCGGTCGCGGCCACCACGATGCCCGCCACGACGACGCCGGCAGCGGACGCCGCATCGCCCAGCTGGTGGAGGTACGCGCTCCGGATGTTGATGTCGTCCTTCGCCCCGTGCCGCAGCCAGACGCTGATCAGCAGGTTCACGAAAATCGCGCCGAGGGCGACCCCAATCATCAGCCCGCCGCTCGACGGCGACGGATGGCGGATGCGGTCCACGGCCTCCCACCCGATGAAGCCGGCGATCAGCACCAGGGACACCGCGTTGGCCAGGGCGGCCAGGACGCCCACGCGGTGGTAGCCGTAGGTCATGCGATGGTGGGACGGCTTGTGGGCCATCCAGAGCGCATACCAGCTGAAGCCCAGGGAGCCGACGTCGGCCAGGTTGTGGCCGGCGTCAGAGACGAGCGCCAGGCTGTGCCCCACCCAACCGGCGACGGCCTCACCCGTGACGAAGGCGAGTGTGATGGCCATGGCCGCAGCCATGGTGCGTCCGGACACCGTGGGCGCGGCGTGCCCGTGTGCGTGGGCGTGCGAGTGGGCGTGCCCGGGGCCGTGCGCGTGCGCGTGCTGGTGTGCCATGAACGTCTGCGGACGCGGCCGCTAGTGGCAGTGTACCCGCGGCCGGGCGTGCCTGGCGACCCGGCCGGTCAGCGGTCCGCGCCGGGCATCGATAGCCACACGCGCGCCACGCGCAAGCCGTCCAGCCGCTCGACGCGCATCTCCCGGCCCTCGACGTCGATGCTGTCGCCGACGCGCGCGCGGCGTCCGAGGCGCCCGAGCACGTAGCCGCCAACGGTCGTGTAGGCGGTGTCGTCGATGTGGAGGCCGAATTGCACATTGACGTCGGCCACGAGCGCCAGGCCGTCGATATCGGCCGATCCGTTGGGGTGCGTCATGACCCGGCCCGGCACGCCGAACTCGTTACCGACTTCTCCCACAATCCGCTCGACCAGGGACTCGAACGTCACGAGGCCGGCGGTGCTGCCGTACTCGTCGATCACGATGGCTTCGCGCACGCGCCGCCGCCGCATCTCGGCGAGGAGGTCGTCCGCGGGCAGCGTCTCGGGCACGGTGAGGGCCTCTCGCGCGAGGGCCCCCGCGTTGACGACCACGCCGGGCGAGGCGAGGACGCGGACCAGGTCCGTGACGTGCAGGAAGCCGACCACGTCGTCCAGATCCCCCCGGTAGACGGGCAGCCGCGTGTGGTAGTTGCGCGTCACGGTGTCGATGAGCGCGTCGCGCGGCGTGTCGGCGGCCACCGCGACGATTTCCGTCCGCGGCACCATGATGTGGCCGGCGGTGAGGTCGGCGAATCCGAACACGCGGTGGAGCATCTGCTCTTCGCCCTCCTCGAGCACGCCCGCTTCCTGGCTGGCCGTCACCAGCATCTTCAGCTCTTCTTCCGAGTGCACCATCGCGTGGCCGCCCCGGCTGTGCAGGCCGAGCGCCCGCACGGTGGCGCGTCCCGCGCCGTTCAGCAGCTGGATGAACGGCCAGAACACGGTCATGAAGAGCTCGGTCGGCCTGACCACGAGCAGCGCCGTGGCCTCGGCGCGTTCAAGGGCGATCGTTTTCGGCGCGAGTTCGCCGAACGTGATGTGCAGGGCGGTCACCACGGCGAACGCGATGGCCACGGCAACGCTGTGCACGGTCGCTTCGGCCAGCGTCGCGGGCAGGAAGCGGAACGCGGGCTGGATGATGGAGACGAGCACCGGCTCGCCAACCCAGCCGAGACCGAGGCTCGCCATCGTGATGCCGAGCTGGGTGGCGGCAATGTAGCGGTCCGGGTCGGTGATCGCACGCCGGACGGCGCGCGCGCCGCGGTGCCCCTCGGCGATCATCTGGTCGATGCGCGTCTTCCGCACGGCCACGATGGCGAACTCCGCCGCGACGAAGAACCCGTTGGCGAAGACCAGCGCCAGCAGCCCGGCCAGACGCCAGCCCATCACGCTTTTCTGTTCGAGAAGAAATGGGCGTCCACGA
>JBEQUD010000172.1:0-6639 GCA_040349235.1 Acidobacteriota bacterium | reverse complement strand
CAGCAGGCTGTCGATCTTATCCTCGGTGCCCGTCGCCTCGACGACCAGCGATTCCGGACTGACATCGATGATCCGCGCGCGGTAGACATCGACGAGCTGCATGACGTGCGTCCGGGCCTCGCCGCGCGCCGACACCTTGATGAGGGCCAGATCGCGGGAGATCGCGGGCACGCTGGTGATGTTCTGCACCCGGCGCACGGGCAGCAGCTTGTGCAGGTGCGCTTCGAGCCGCCGCGCGCCGTATTCGTCGGTGTCCACCACCACCGTCATCCGCGACATCCCGGAGGTCTCGGTGTGGCCAACGGTCAACGACTCGATGTTGAAGGCCCGGCGCCTGACGAGCGACGCGACCCGGTTCAGCACGCCCGGCTTGTTATCGACGTAGACAGCAAACGTGTGGAGCATAGTCGGATCCTCGTTAGTCCGCCGCGGTTTCGACGATGGGGGAAGGCCGGCGAATCATCTTGTGCAGGTCGGCGCCGGCGGGCACCATCGGAAACACCGAATCCTCCTGCTCGACCTGGAAGTCGATGACGGTCGCGCGCCCCGAACGGCGCGCGGCCTGCACGGCGTCCGCGACACCGCTGCGGCGCGAGACGGCCGCGGCGTCGATCCCGTAGGACTCGGCCAGCTTGACGAAGTTCGGGCCGGTCAGGGGGGTGGCCGCGTAGCGCCGTTCGTAGAAGAACTCCTGCCACTGCCGGACCATGCCGAGGTAGCCGTTGTTGATGATCGCGACGTTGACGTCGAGCCCCTCCTGCGCGATGGTCGCCAGCTCGCAGAGCGTCATCTGGAAGCCGCCGTCGCCGACCACGACCCAGACCTCGGCGTCGGGCCGCGCCACCTTGGCGCCAATCGCCGCCGGCAGGGCGAACCCCATCGTCCCCAGGCCGCCCGACGTGATGAGCGACCGCGACCGATCGTGCTTGTAGTACTGCGCCTCCCACATCTGATGCTGGCCGACGTCCGTCACGACCACCGCGTTCCCGCCGGTAAGGCGCCAGAGGTCGTTGATGACGTGCGCGGCGTACAGATGCCCGTCGTCGGGCAGGCTCTGGATGTCGCGGACGGCCGCATCGCCCTTCATCGCGTCGATCGCATCGAGCCAGGCGGACCGATCGCGCTTGGCGACGTGCGGCATCCACTCGACGAGTGCCGGCCGCAGGTCCTTGGCGATGGCGACATCCACGCGGACGTTCTTGTTGAGTTCGGCCCGGTCGATGTCCACGTGAATCTTGCGCGCGTTGGTGGCGTAGGTCTTGAGATTGCCCGTCACCCGATCGTCGAACCGCATACCGAGGGCGATGAGCAGATCCGCCTGCTGAATCGCCTGGTTCACCCACGCTTCGCCGTGCATGCCCATCATGCCCAGATTGAGCGGATGCGAGGCCGGCACGCCGCCGATGCCGAGCAGTGTCACGGCAACCGGAATATGCGCGCGTTCGGCGAGCGCCAGGACCTCGTGCTCCGCGCCCGACAGCATGATGCCGTGACCGGCCAGAATCAGCGGGCGTTCGGCCGCGTTGATGAGCGCGACTGCGTCGCGGAAGTCGCCGTCGCCCGGCAGCGCCTCGTCGAGGGCTTCGCGCAGATGCGGGCGCGCCGCGTCCCAGTCCACCTCGCAGCTGCCCTGCTGCGCGTCCTTCGTGATGTCGATGAGGACGGGCCCGGGGCGGCCTTCCTGCGCAATGGCGAAGGCCTCGAAGACCGTGGGCGCGACATCCTGCGGCCGCGTCACGAGGTAGTTGTGCTTGGTGATCGGCAGGGTGATGCCCGTGATGTCGCATTCCTGGAAGGCGTCCGAGCCGATGAGCTTGCTGCCGACCTGCCCGGTGATGCAGACGATGGGCGAACTGTCCATCATCGCGGTGGCGATCCCCGTCACCATGTTCGTGGCGCCGGGGCCCGACGTCGCGATCGCCACGCCGACCTTGCCGCTCGCACGCGCGTAGCCGTCGGCCATGTGGGTTGCACCCTGTTCGTGGCGGACCAGAATGTGGCGGATCGGGTACCCGAGCATGGCGTCGTACGCGGGGAGAATCGCGCCGCCTGGGTAGCCGAACACGTCGGTCACCCCTTCACGAACGAGCGACTCCCACAGAATCTGCGCTCCAGTCAAAGCCATTGGCATCCTCACAACACAAGCACCGCCCGAAACACGTGGGGCACCTTCGCCCCCGGGCCAGAACGGCTCCATCGATTCGATCCGCTATTCCGCGCCGCTATCCAGCGCCGCTATCCAGCGGCCGAGCCAAGCGCCCCGCTCGATGCGTTCGCGGGAAGCCAGCTGTCGTGCGTCTTCCAGCTGGCATACGAGCCGAGCGTCCGCAGCGTCGGCGCGAACTCGGCCAGGTGCGCCAGCGCGCGCGCGCACGCGACCTCGTCGCTCGCCGCGGCCAAATCCACGTAGAACAAGTATTCCCACGGCCGCCCCTGGATCGGCCTCGATTCGAGCTTCGTCAGGGCGACGTTGCGGAGCGCGAACGCGCTCAGCGCCTTGAAGAGCGAGCCCGGCTCGTTCGTGAGCGAGAACACGATCGTCGTCTTGTCCGCCGCGGCGAGGTGGAACGGCTGACGACCGATGACCAGGAAGCGTGTGATGTTGTCGTCGAAATCCTGGATCGACGAGGCCAGAGGGGCGAGCCCGAACACTTCGCCGGCGCGGGCCGACGCGATGGCGGCCGCGTCCACGAGGCGTTCGTCGGCCACCATCTTGGCACTACCCGCCGTGTCGTAGGTGGCGATGATGTCGATCCCGTGCAGCGTGCGGAGGAAGCGCTCGCACTGCGCCAACGCCTGCGGGTGTGAGTAGACGCGCCGCAGGCCCTCGATGCGGCTGCCCGGAAGCGCCAGCAACTGGTGCACGATCGGAATCTCGACCTCGGCCTGAATGGGCAGGTCGTGCGCCACGAGCAGGTCGTAGTTGCGATGAATGCTGCCGCCAATCGAATTCTCGACCGGCAGCACGCCGTAGTCGGCGGCTCCGGCCTGCACAGCGGCAAACACGTCCTCGAACGCTTTGCACGGCAGAAGCGTTGCCTCCGGGGCAATCCGACGGCACGCGGCTTCGCTGAACGCGCCCTGTTCCCCTTGATAGGCAATGGTCATGTCGTCATCCCCGCTGCGCATTCTTCCGTGCCGCACCCGCCGAAAAATCAAAAAGCCATCACCCGGCTGCGGATGATGGCCCCAAAACCTGCGTGGCGTTCCGGGTATCTACATCATCGGCCAGTTCGCCCGAGCGACCGCGCGGCGGACGAACGGCCTGACCACGAGGACCCGGAGGAGCGTGCCCAGCATCTGAGGAGTATTAGACTCTTCCGGCAGCCTAGTTGTCCAATTGATAATCTTTACGGGATTATTCGATTGGCTTATGGCGCCACCCGATCCGGGCCTCGATCCGGGGTAGAGTGACGCCGCGCTGCGCGTGGTAATTCTCGGGATCGAATGGGGTGACGTTCACGATGATCCCGCACCGGGCGTCCGTGGACTTGCCAGGCAGATGGTGAGAATGGGCGACGCCCAACCACCATCTACCGTCGCAGCCACCCAACCACCAGCGTCAGAATGATACTCAGGACGATCGAGGTCGCCAGCGGGAAATAGAACGAGACGCTGCCGCGCCTAATGGTCACATCGCCGGGAAGGCGTCCCAGGGGCACACCGAGCACGATGAGCAGGCCGATCCCCGCGATGGCCAGGCCGACCAGGACGAGCGTCTTCCCCACGCCGCGACAGGCCTTCGACTAGGCGAGATCGAGGCCCGCGAAGAAATAGGCGATTTCGACGGCAGCCGTCTCGGGTGCGTCCGACCCGTGGGTGGCGTTCCGCTCGATGGACTGCGCGAATTCCTTGCGCAGCGTGCCGGCGTCGGCCTTGGCTGGGTCCGTCGCGCCCATCAGCGTGCGCCACTTCTTGATGGCATCCGGGGCCTCGAGCACCAGGACCACGGCCGGTCCCGACGCCATGAAGGCGGTCAGGCTGGCAAAGAAGGGACGCGAGCGATGCACGGCGTAGAAGCCTTCGGCCTGCGCCTGGGAGAGGTGCAAGCGCCGCATGCCCACGATGCGGAACTGCTCGTCCTCGATGCGCTGGATGATTCGGCCGGCGAGACGGCGCTCGACGGCGTCGGGCTTGATGATGGCCAGAGTTCGTTCGGTCATAGGGGAATTAGCGAAGGCCTTCCATGATCTCCTCGAGCGCCTCGGGGCCCGGGCGGGTCCTGCTGAGCGGCAGCGAAGCCAGCGGCTCGTCCACCGTGTTGAGCTGGGTCAGGAAGTCGTCGCGGTCGGGTTCGATGTAGATGAGGCCGGTGGCGTATTCGCCGCGCCGCGCGGTCTCGTGCAGCCGGCGCATCGCCGCCAGCTTGTCCGTCGGGTCGTAGCTCTCTTCGAGCTTCTTGAGATACAGCTTCGACCCGTCGTGCATCGTCACTTCCTGCGTCGAGCCGGCTTCGTAGTCCACTGCGATGTCCTCGAAGAACGGCACGAAGCTGACCTCCTCGAGCGGGTCGTCGTGCTCCTTGACGTAGGCGTAGCTCTTGGTCGAGCCCTCGTGGTCGTTGAACGTGACGCACGGGGAAATGACGTCGAGCATCACCGTGCCCCGGTGCGACAGCGCCGCCTTGAGGAGCGAGAGCAGCTGCTTCTTGTCGCCCGAGAACGACCGGGCTACGAAGGTCGCGCCGAGCTCCATGGCCAGCGCACACGTATCGATGGGCGGCAGGTCGTTGACCACGCCGGTCTTGAGCTTCGAGCCGATGTCCGCCGTCGGCGAGAACTGCCCCTTCGTGAGACCGTAGCAGCCGTTGTCCTCGATGATGTAGAGAATCGGGAGGTTGCGACGCATCAGGTGCACGAACTGCCCGATACCGATGGCGCCCGTGTCCCCGTCGCCGCTCACGCCGATGGCGATGAGCTTCTTGTTGGCGAGCATGGCGCCCGTGCCGACCGAGGGCATGCGTCCGTGGACCGAATTGAACCCGTGCGAGCCGCCGAGGAAGTAGGCCGGGCTCTTGCTCGAGCACCCGATGCCCGACAGCTTGATGACCTGGCTGGGGTCGATGCCCATCTCGTAGAACGCGTCGATGATGCGCTCGGAAATGGCGTTGTGGCCGCAGCCGGCGCAGAGGGTGGTCTTCCCGCCCTTGTAGATCTGCGCCTCGAGCCCGATTCGATTGACCTTCAGTGTCGCCATGGCTATTCGCCCCCCGTCATGCCGGCCCCGGCGACATCCGCCACCCGAGTCGTCGTCTTCCGTGCCACTTCAAACCCCTCCTGCGCCAGGACGTCGTCCGCGATGCTGCGGGCGTCGATGGGCAGACCGTTGTAGTGAAGAACGCTGCGCAGCTTAGCGACACGCTCCGGGGTCGTGTCGAGTTTGATGAGCTGCAGCAACTGCGCATCCCGGTTCTGCTCGATGATGTACACCCGCTCGTGCGCGTCGATGAAGGCCGCGAGCGCCTCGTTGAACGGAAACGCGCGCAGGCGGAAGTACGACACGTTGACGTCGGTTTCCTCCCGCAGCAGATCGCGACATTCGTCAATCGCCCAGTGGGACGTGCCGTAGCCGATGAAGCCGATCTTGGCGCCAGCCACCGACTGCACGACAGGCTGCGAGACGACCTTGCGCGCGGTGTCGAACTTGCGCGAGAGCCGGTCCATGTTCTCGACGTAGTCGTCGGGCCGCTCGCTGTACTGCCCCTTGGCGTTGTGGCCCGACCCGCGGGTGAAATACGCGGGCATGCCGTCGCCGGGCACGCTCCGGTAGGCGATGCCGTCGCCGTCCACGTCCTTATAGCGACCCCAGTCGCCGAGCTTCTTCAAAATTTCGGGCGTCAGCCGCTTGCCGCGGTTGATTGGCTTGTCAGGATACTTGAACGCTTCCGACATCCAGTTGTTCATGCCCAGGTCGAGGTCCATCATCACGAACACGGGCGTCTGGAAGTACTCGGCGAGGTCGAACGCTTCCTGCGCCATCTCGTAGCACTCCTGAACCGAGTTCGGGAAGAGCATGATGTGCTTCGTATCGCCGTGCGACAGATGCGCGCACTGCAGCAGATCGCCCTGCGCGGTCCGCGTGGGGAGCCCCGTCGAAGGGCCCACACGCTGGACGTTGAAGATGACCGCGGGTGCCTCGGCGTAATACGCCAGGCCCGCGAACTCGCCCATCAGCGAGATGCCGGGACCGGCCGTGGCCGTCATCGAGCGGGCGCCGGCCCAGCTAGCGCCGATGACCATGCCGAGGGACGCAATCTCGTCCTCGGCCTGCACGATGGCGAAGGTCGCCTTGCCGGTTTCCTTGTCCACGCGGTACTTCTTCATGTAGCCGATGAGCGACTCGCAGAGCGAGGAGGACGGCGTAATCGGGTACCACGCGACGACGGTGACACCGGCCATCATGCAGCCGATGGCGGCGGCGGCATTGCCCTCGATGAGAATCTTGCCGGCCGTCTCGTTCATCGGCTCGATGGCGAACGGATCCTGCTTCGTGAAGGTGGCCTCCGCGTAGTCCCACCCGGCCTTGAGGGCGCCGAGGTTGAGCGTAACGGCCTTTGCCTTCTTACCGAGCTGGCGGCCGAGCGCCTTCTCCATCAGGCCGAAGTCGATCCCGAGCCGCTTCGCCAGGATGCCGTCGTAG
>JBEQUD010000176.1:0-3648 GCA_040349235.1 Acidobacteriota bacterium | reverse complement strand
GCCTTCGTGCGGGTCGCACTGCCCCTGACCGACGTCCGTCATCAACTGCGGCAGGCGTCCGCCCTCACGCTGACGGCCCTCGGTGCGGCCCTGGCGGGAGCCGCGCTCATCGCCTGGATCTTGTCCGCGCGAGTCGGGCGCCGCGTCCGCGACGTCGCCGAGGTCGCGCAGCGCTACCGGAGCGGGGATCTCACGCCGTCCGGGATGGACTTCGGCGACGACGAGCTGGGTGCCGTGGCCCGCTCGCTGGACGAATCGGTCCAGGACGTCGGCCGCCGCCTGGCCGAGCAGGCTCGGGATCGAGGACGCCTGGAGGCCATCCTCGCCGGCATGGTCGAGGGCGTCATCGTCGTGGACACCCACGGGCGGCTGCAACTCGCCAACGAGGCGGCGCGGCGCATGCTGAAGGTGGATGCACCCGGCGTCGGGCGTCCCTACATCGAAACGGTCCGCCACCCGGCGATCGCCGAGCTCGTGGCGGCCGCGCTCGTCGGCCGCACACCCGATGCCCTGCAGCTGTCGCCGCCGCGGGATTCGTCGCGAACCATCATCGCCCGCGCCGCGCCGGCCGCCGGCGACAGCTCGAACGGTGTCGTCGTCGTGATGCACGACATCACCGATCTGAGGCGCGCCGATCAGATCCGGCGGGACTTCGTCGCGAACGTCTCGCACGAGCTCCGCACGCCGCTGACGGCCATCCGCGGCTACGTCGAAGCCTTGTCCGACGGCGATTCCGACCCGGAAGAGAGCCGGCACTTCCTGGCGATTATCACGCGGCATACCGAGCGCATGGAACGGCTCGTCAAGGACCTGCTGCGCCTGGCCCGCCTCGATGCGGGCCAGGAAACGCTCGATGTCGTGACCTGCGACACGCGCGGCGTCCTCCAGACGGTCGTGACGGAGATGACGCGCGCCCTCGAGGAGCGGGGCCAGCGGGTGGACGTGGCCATCGCGCCAGGGACCGAAACGATCCGGGGCGACCCGGCGAAACTCCACGACGCCCTGCGCAACCTGGTGGCCAACGCGGTGACGTACGCACCCGAGCACAGTGTGATCACGGTGCGGACCGCGCGCGACAACGGCCGCCTCGCGATTGCGGTCGAGGACGAAGGGCCGGGCATCCCCGACGAGGCGCTCGCGCGGGTCTTCGAGCGGTTCTACCGGGTGGACAAGTCGCGGGCGCGCGACCCGGGGGGGACGGGGCTCGGGCTGGCCATCGTCAAGCACCTCGTCGAACTGCACGGGGGCGAGGTCCGGGCGGACAATCGCCCCGAGGGCGGCGCCAGCTTCACGATCAGCCTGCCCACCTAGCCGCCGGGCGCGGATGTCGTCAGCGCGCGCCCGCCGCGCGCAGCAGCAGATACGTCACGGCGGAAATCGAGAACGCGCAGGGAATGGTCAGCACCCAGGCCCAGACGATTTGCCGGGCCACGCCCCAGCGGACCGCCGACAGGCGCCGTGTCGCGCCGACGCCCACAATCGACCCCGTGATGGCGTGTGTGGTGCTCACCGGCACGCCGAAATGGGTGGCGGTCAGCAGCGCCAGCGCCGCCCCGGTCTCGGCCGCGAACCCGCCGACTGGCTGCAGCTTGGTGATCTTCGAGCCCATCGTGTGGATGATGCGCCAGCCGCCGGCGAGCGTCCCGAGGGCGATCGCCGCGTGCGCGGCGATGACGACCCAGAAGGGCACGCGGAAGTGATCGATGTAGCCCGCCGCCAGCAGCAGGCTGGCGATGATGCCCATCGTCTTCTGCGCGTCGTTCGCGCCGTGGTTGAGGCTGAAGAAGGCGGCCGAGAGCAGTTGCAGGCGGCGGAACCAGTGGTCCACCCGGCCGGGCGGCGTCCAGCGGAACAGCCAGAAGATGCCGGTCATCAGGCCGAGGCCCGCAGAGAGGCCGATGAGCGGCGAGAGAAAGATGAAGACGAGCGTCTTGGTCCAGCCGCTGACGAGGATGGCGGAGAACCCCGCCTTGGCGACCGCCGCGCCCGCGTAGCCGCCAATGAGCGCGTGCGACGAGCTGGTCGGCAGACCGAAATACCAGGTGATGAGATCCCACACGATCGCGCCGGTCAGCCCGCCCAAGATGACCGCGAAGGTCACGACCTTGCCGTCGATCATGCCGGCGCCGACGGTCGTCGCAACGGCGGTGCCGAAGGTGAAGGCCGCCACGAAATTGAAGAACGCCGCCCAGACGACGGCCTGCCCCGGCGAGAGCACGCGCGTCGAGACCACGGTGGCGATGGAATTGGCGGCGTCGTGAAACCCGTTGACGTAGTCGAAGAACAGGGCAACGGCGATGAGCCCGGCGACGATCCAGAACAGCATCGGCGCCGGCTACCCGTACTTGACGACGACGCCTTCGAGGACGTTCGCGACGTCTTCGCAGCGGTCGGTCGCGTCCTCGAGGAAATCGAGCGCTTCCTTCCACTTCATCACGAGGATCGGGTCCCGCTCGTCATCGAAGAGCCGCATCACCGCCAGCTGGTGCAGGCGGTCGGCCTCGTTCTCGAGGCGGTTGATTTCGACCGCGTGTACGACGACGCCGCCCTTCTTCTGCTCGAGCGCCGCCAGCGCCGGCCGAATCTCGTCGGCCGACGCGGTGATGATGCGCGCGAGCTCGCGGGCGCCGAAACGGACCGTGTCCAGGCGGTACAGGCGGACCAGCGTGGCAGCCGCATCGATGGCATCCATGACGTCGTCGAGCGAACGCGCCAGGGCGTGGATGTCCTCCCGGTCGAGCGGCGTCACAAACGTCCGGTTGAGCCGTTGGATAACGTCGTGCGTGAGGAAGTCGCACTTGTGCTCGACCTCCTTGATCTCCTCGGCCTTGTCCCAGATAGGGTGATCGGGCGCCAGCATCTCTTCGAGCAGGCGCGCCCCGATGCGCAACTCGTCGGCGAGCGCCCGGAAGTCGCCGAAGAACTGCTCTTCTCGGGGAATCAGTTGGAAAAATGCCACGTCTCGGCCTCAGCCTCTCGACACAACCTCCAAAGTCTAGCAGATTCGTTTACATTGCCGTTACATGCCGTTTACATACGTACCGCATCGTCTGCCCACGCGCACCGTATGTGCGCCGCGGATGTAGCATGGTGGCCACATGTCCGTGAACAAGGAAGTCCTGGCCCTCATTCTCGGCGGGGGGCAGGGCACCCGCCTCTTTCCGCTCACCCGGCACCGGTCGAAACCGGCGGTGCCGATTGGCGGCAAGTACCGCCTGATCGACATCCCCGTCAGCAACTGCCTGCATGCCGACATCCGGCGCATCTTCGTGCTGACGCAGTTCAACTCGGCATCCCTCAACCGTCACGTGTCCCAGACGTACCGGATGGATCTGTTCAGCCCCGGGTTCGTCGAAATCCTGGCCGCAGAGCAGACCCCCGACAACTCGAACTGGTTCCAGGGCACGGCGGACGCCGTACGACAGGCGGCGCGGCATTTCGTGCGCTACGACGCGGACTACTACCTCATCCTCGCCGGGGATCATCTCTACCGAATGAACTACGGCGAGCTCGTGGACGCGCACATCGATCGCCGGGCGGACATCACGATTGCCGCGCAACCGGTCGGGATCGACGAGGCGCCCGAGATGGGGATCTTCCGGTTCGACCGGGGCGGACACATTGTCGGGTTCGAAGAGAAGCCCACTC
>JBEQUD010000148.1:0-3681 GCA_040349235.1 Acidobacteriota bacterium | reverse complement strand
CGACGGCAAGCCGATTGTGGGCACGAGCCGAGAGGAATTCTCGACGACCGGCAAGGGCCCCACCTTCACCAAGACGTTGACGTATCCGACCGCGAACCGCGACACCGCGGCAGCGACGTTGACCGTGCGCCAGCACGAGACGGACCCCAGGAAGCCGCTACCACCGACCAGCTGGTCGTATGTGGACGCGCGGCACGTGCGCATCAACCGCGCCGATGGCTTCGACAGCGAGGCGCTGTACGAACTGGTGTACCCGGCCACCGACGCCGTCATCCAGGGGATTGCCTTTGTCGCCGTGCGGGACTTCGTCTCGTTTCTCCGCTACGCCGACAAGGATTCCACCGGCCAGCCGAACCCCGTGCATCCGGCGACGCCGTTCAAGGCGGTACTTGGGATGGGCGTGTCGCAGAGCGGATGCCTGCTGAAGGACATGGTCTACCAGAACTTCCACGTCGATGCCGCCGGCCGGAAAATCTTCGACGGCATCCTGGATGTCGTCTCCGGCGCGCGTGCCACCAGCGTCAACATGGAGTTCTCGCAGCCGGGGCGTTTCTCGCGGCAGCACGAGGACCATCTCTTCCCGAACGATCAGTTCCCGTTCACGTACGCGACCACGACCGACCCGATCAGCGGCAAGACCGATGGGCTGCAGGCGACCTGCAGCAAGGCGCGCACGTGCCCGCTGACCATCCACGCCGACACGGACACCGAAACGTGGCTGGGCCACGGCTCGCTGGTGTTCACGGATCCGACGGGCAAGCCGGTGACCGTCCCCGACAACGTGCGCATCTTCTCGCTGACGTCGATTCCCCACAACGGGCGCGACCTCGGCGACCTGTGGGAATCGGACGGCAAGCCCGAGCGCGGCATCTGCAAGCAGTATCGCAACCCGCTCGAGTACCGCTACTACATCCGCGCGATGTTCGTCGCGCTCGACGAGTGGGTGACCGAGGGTAAGATGCCGCCCGCAAGCCGCTATCCGAACCGGAAGGACGGTACGCTCGTCACGGTCGAGGAGGCCGCGAAGCTGTGGCCCGCCGTCCCAGACGTGCCGTTCAGCCCGGTCATCAGCAAGCTGCGGCTCACAGACTACAGCCACCAGCCGCCGACCGTCTCCGGGCCCGAGTATCCGCTCTTCGTCGGCCGCATCAACGCGGATGGCAATCCGGTCGGCGGCATCGAAACGCCGGAAGTCGCCGTCCCGATCGGCACGTATTCCGGCCGTAACATCCGCGCGGCGGGCTTCGCCGAAAACGACCTGTGCGGCCTCAACGGGAGCTACATTCCGTTTGCGGTGACACGCGAGGAACGGCTGGCAACGAAGGACGCCCGGCTGTCGCTCGAAGAGCGCTACAAGAACCCGGCGGACTTCGTCGCCAAGCGCAAGGCGGCCACCGACAAGCTCGTGCGCGAGCGGTTGCTCCTCGCGGAGGACGCCCCGCTGTTCTCAGCCGTCACGCTCCCGAAGTGGTAGCAGGGAGCGGCGGCCTGTGCGCCGCTCCCCTTACCGTGCGCCCGCCCACCTGGCGAGCGTCGCCCGTCGGAGCCAGGCAATGGCGACGAGCGCCGTCAGCAGGGCGAGTGGGATGGCCGGGCTGTTGTGCAGGATGAACAGATGGGTCAGGATGGCGCCCGTCATGACGCCGATGAGGCCCACGGCCGCGGCAGGCGCCACCGCTGGCACAAGCAGGCCGACGGCGCCTCCGAGCTCGAGCGCGCCCGTGACGTAGCGGAACCACTGGCCGATGCCGATGGCATCGAACAGTTGCACCATGGCCGGGTCGCCGGTCAGCTTGTGGAACCCGGCGAAGGCGAACAAGGCGGCGACCGGAATCTGGAGAACCCACGACGCGACGACAGATGTCCTGGCGGCGCGGGGGTGCTGGATCGACGGCGCGACGTAGACGGATGCGGTGGCCATGACCAATTCCTTTCGATGAGCAGCCCGACCAGCCGGGCGACCAAGTAACTATATAAAGAATAGTTGCTATTGTCAATGTATCTACTTGTATTTCAGTCGCACGCGCCCTTAAGATAACGGTAGCGAAGTCCCCATGAAGAGGTCTGCCACTTCCATCCCGCAGCTGTGCCCTCGGTTCCACCGGGCCAGCGAGCTCATCGGCCGTCGATGGACGGGCGCAATTCTGTTCGTGCTCGTGGGGGCACCGCGGTGCCGGTTCGCGACGCTCCGCGCGGCCGTGCCGGGCATCACGGATCGCATGCTGAGCGAGCGCCTGCAGGAGCTCGAGGCCGAGGATCTGGTCGCGCGGACCGTCGTGCCAGACACACCGGTACGGGTCGAGTACGCGCTCACCCGGAAGGGGCAAAGCCTGGCCACGGCCATCCACGCGATTGCAGCCTGGGCGGAGGAGTGGCTGGACGCCCCCCCGTCTGCACCACGGGCGGCGGCCAAGCCCAGGGCCGAGCGGGCCTCGCGCGCGTCGCGCAAACCGGCCGCTTCGCGCGCCTGATACCTGACCGCCCCTCGACGAGCTCAGAAGACGACCCTGCACTGAGCACGGTTGCCCATCACAGCTGAGCCCCGCCACAGCTGAACAGCACGTGTTCACGATGGGCATCACCGGCGTTTACTGGAGTGCGATCGGAGAGGACGACAAGTCACGCGATCGATTATTCACTCAGTTCAACGAGGAGAGCACCCATGGCGAAGAAGGAACCAAACCAATCAAAGGGAGCGGCCGAGAACCGGATGTCGGCCAGTATCGACGAGCTCCTGAGCGCCGCGCTCGAGCGCGGTGATGAAAGCCTCGAAACGGGACGCTACATCGTCACGTTCAAGGAGAACGCAACGGAGGAAGGCCTTCGCTCGTTGACCACGCAAGGTCTTCGCGTGGCAGACGCGCGCGATTTCCAGGACCAGGCCATCATGCTCGAGAACGTCGGCGATGCCGAAGCGGTGACGTTCCCCGAGATCGGCGCCGCCGTCATCAGCGGCGCCGCGTTCAGCATGCGCGGTTTGGGCGCGTTGAACGACGGCACGAGCGACAGCGCGATCGAAGCGATCGAGCCCGAGTACTTCGCGTTTGCCGGAGCGGACGCCGCGGGCTACCTGCGTGGCTTCCGGCGCGCGGCCGAGGCCATCGCGCAGGATCTTCGGACACCGGATGCCGAAGACGTCGAGACCGAGGAAGATCCGCTCGTCATCGGCGCGACGTGGGGACTCATCAAGTGCAAGGTGCCGCCGAGCCTGCGCAGCGGCTTGGGGATCAAGGTCGCCGTGCTCGACACCGGCCTCGACCTCGGGCATCCGGACTTTGCCGGTCGCGCGATCGTGTCGCAGACCTTCGTCGGCCAACCGGTGCAGGACCTGCACGGGCACGGCACGCATACCTGCGGGACGGCGTGCGGACCGAAGGCACCGGCGGGCGCCATCCCCCGGTACGGCATCGCCTACCGCGCGCCCATCTTCGTCGGCAAAGTGCTGAACAACGTGGGGTCGGGCTCGACAGCGAGCGTGCTGGCCGGGATGAACTGGGCCATCGCCAACCGCTGCGTGGTCATCTCGATGTCGCTCGGGGCGCAGACGCCGGTGCAGGCCGCGTACACGGCCGCCGGCGCGTCGGCCCTCAGCAAGGGCTGCCTCATCATTGCCGCCGCGGGCAATTCGAGCGGGCTGCCGACGGGGGCCCCGGCGAACTCGCCTACCATCATGTCCGTGTC
>JBEQUD010000142.1:0-5835 GCA_040349235.1 Acidobacteriota bacterium | reverse complement strand
CTCCGTGGGGTCGTCCGGGTCCGTGGTCGCGTCGGGGTCCTTCGGCGCCTTGACCGCCACGCTCGCGACCCGCGCGCCGCGCAGCAACACGTTTGCGTCGGAGACGCTGCGCGGCCCCGTCAACGCATAGACATCTACCCGCGCCACGTTGGCGGGGCGACTGTTGTCGGTGTTCGCGGCCGGCACCGTGAACTGCAGCTCGACCGCGTCGGCGCGGCGGGCCGCGGACACGTCCGTGGGGGCGGCGGGCAACTTGACAAGTGGCGGAAGCGGCGGGCCCTTCTTCCCGCAGGCCGTCGTGATGAGGGCCAGGACGAGACCGAGGGATGCCGCGCGCGCGGCTCTCGACCGCGTCACAGGATGTACCTGGACAGATCGTCGTTCTTCACGATGTCGGTCAGCATGCGGGTGACATACGCCTCGTCGATCGTGACAACCTTCTCGACCAGGTCCGGCCCCTCGAAGGAGATGTCGTCGAGCAGCTTCTCCATGACCGTGTGCAGGCGGCGCGCCCCGATGTTCTCCGTGCGCTCGTTCACCTGCGAGGCGAACTCGGCGATCCGCGCGACCGCGTCCGGCGAAAACGTCAGCGTGATGCCTTCGGTGTCCATGAGCGCCATGTACTGCTTGATGAGCGCGCTGCGCGGCTCGGTCAGGATGCGCACGAAGTCTTCCTTGCTGAGCGCGTCGAGCTCGACGCGGATCGGAAATCGTCCCTGGAGTTCGGGGATGAGGTCCGAGGGCTTCGACACATGGAAGGCGCCCGCGGCGATGAACAGAATGTGATCGGTGCGGACCATCCCGTACTTCGTGTTGACCGTCGTGCCCTCGACAATCGGCAGGATATCGCGCTGCACGCCCTCGCGGCTGACCTCGGGCCCGTGCGAGCCTTCGCGGCCGGCAATCTTGTCGATCTCGTCCACGAAAATGATGCCCGCCTGCTCGACCCGCTGGACCGCCGCCTTGGCCACGCTGTCCATGTCGATGAGCTTCTGCTCCTCTTCCTGCGTGAAGTGCTCGAGCGCCTCCGGAACGGGCAGCCGCCGCCGCTTCGCGCGGCCCTGGAACAGGCCGGGCAGCATCTCCTTGAGGTTCGCGCTCATCTCCTCGGTCGATGATCCCGCGATGACGTCCAGCGAGGGGAACGTGGCGTCGCGCACGTCGATTTCCACGATGCGCGCGTGGAGACGGCCGTCGCGGAGCTGCTCGCGCAGGCGCTCGCGCGTCGCCGATTGGGGGTCGCGCGACGGGCCGTCACCCGCCTCCGGCGCGATGGGCCGCGGCGGCAGCAGGATATCGAGCAGCCGCTCTTCGGCGTTCTGGCCGGCCTTCGCGCGCACGTCCTCGCGGCGCTCCGCGCGCACCATCTCGACGCCCAGCTCGACGAGATCGCGCACCATCGACTCGACGTCGCGGCCGACGTAGCCCACCTCGGTGAACTTCGAGGCCTCGACCTTGATGAACGGCGACTGCGCGAGGCGCGCGAGCCGGCGCGCGATCTCGGTCTTGCCGACCCCCGTCGGCCCGATCATGAGGATGTTCTTCGGGGCGACGTCCTCGGCGAGCTCGGGCGAGAGCTTCTGGCGGCGCATCCGGTTACGCAGCGCAATGGCCACAGCGCGCTTGGCCGCCGCCTGCCCGATGACATGCTTGTCGAGCTCGGCGACGATCTGGCGGGGCGTCAACGTATCGACGGACGTCTGGGTCGCTTCGGGGAGGTGAATCGGCACTAGAGCTCTTCTACCACGATGCTCGTATTGGTGTAGATGCAGATCTCGCCGGCGATCGCCATGGCCTTCTCGGCAATCGCGCGCGCGCCGAGCTCCGTGTTGTCCGCGAGCGCCTTCGCCGCCGCCAAGGCGTAGGGCCCCCCGGACCCGATGGCCACGATACCGTCGTCGGGCTCGATCAGATCGCCGGTCCCGGAGAGCAGAAACGTCGTGGTCTTGTCGAGCACGATCAGCATGGCCTCCAGGCGCCGGAGGGCGCGGTCGGTGCGCCAGTCTTTGGCCAGCTCGACGGCCGATCGCTCGAGGTTGCCGCGGTACTGTTCGAGCTTGGATTCGAAGCGGGCGAACAAGGCGAACGAATCGGCGGCCGAGCCCGCGAATCCCGCCAGAATCCGGTCGTTGTAGAGGCGGCGAATCTTGCGGGCCTTCTGCTTGACCACGGTCTGCCCGAACGTCACTTGCCCGTCCCCCGCCAGCGCGGCCCGGTCGCGGACGCGGACGGCGAGAATCGTCGTGCTCTTGAACATGGGAGGAGGGATTTCGAGTCTATCCATCGCCTTCGAACAGTGTCAAGAAATCGGGACGCGCTGCACTCGGCAGGAGACAGCACGCCTGGACAAATATTGATCATAGAAGCGTTTAGACTGAGACTCCAAGCGTTCTCCGCACCGTTTGCCACGACTCCGCTTGGCAGGCAGGTTGCTACGTCCCCTGCGGGAGCACGCCATGACCGACTTTCAAACCGCCCTCCGCACACGCCCGGCCCGCGCGGCCGCGATTCTCACCGGCCTCTTTCTGCTCTGTGCCCCACTTGGCGCGGCAGCTGGACAGGGGCGGCGCGGTGGTGGGGGCGGGGGTGGTGGCGGCGGACGGGCGGTTCCGCGGGGCGGTTCGGGCGGCGGCGCCACCGCGCCGGCCCCGTCGGGAGGCGGGTCGGCGCCCGCCGGGCCCGTCACGAGGGGAACGGCGGTGCCGCGGGGTTCGGTGCCGTCCGCCCCGAGAAACGGCGGCGGCAGAGTGTACGTACCGGGCTACTACGGCGGCTATTGGCCGTGGGCGTTCGGAGGGCTGGGCTTCGGGTACGGCTACTACGGCGGTTACTACGACCCGTACTATCCGTGGTACCAGGGGTACGGCCCCTATGGCTATGCGCCGGTGGCCGTCGGCGACGCGGACGGATCGCTCCGGCTCAAAGTGCAACCAGTGAATGCCCAGGTCTACGTCGATGGGTTCTATGCGGGGGTTGTGGACGATTTCAAGGGCGTGTTCGAGCGGTTGCACCTAGTGCCGGGGCCGCACCACGTCGAGGTCCGTGCACCCGGATACGAGACGCTCGGCGTGGACGTCATGATTCGACCCGACCAGACCGTCACGCTCGCCCGAGACCTCGCGCGGGGTCAGTGAAGCGCGCCGCGGACTGACCCGACCCGTTTCATCCACCAGTACAGGGGCACGCCGGCCGCGATTACCGCCAGGCCGGCGGCCGACGTGCGCGGGGTGCGCCACACCTCGTTCACCAGCATCAGCGCGCTGGCTGCCACAAAGATCGCCGGCGCCCACGGACAGCCCCACGCGCGAAACGGGCGTGGGGCGTCAGGGTGTCGCCGGCGCAGGACGAACACGGCGACCACGGCGACCGCCGAAAAGAGCACGATCGCGAACCCGGTGTAGCTGACGAGTTCGGACAGCGTGCCACACAGCACCAGGACGCCGCTCCACACCGCCTGGGCGACCACCGCACGGGTCGGCACGAGAAAGCGCGGATGGATGT
Organism: Acidobacteriota bacterium; assembly: GCA_040349235.1. GTDB lineage: Bacteria > Acidobacteriota > Vicinamibacteria > Vicinamibacterales > CAVVIG01 > JBEQUD01. The sequence goes on along the minus strand of JBEQUD010000142.1, from coordinate 2,334 downwards.
GGGCGGCGGGCGCGACGAACATCCCGTCCCTGGCCATGGCGAAGTACACCCGCGGCCCGGCAATCATCATCGCGCTGACGCTGGCCGCGATGCTGACAATCGAGAAGATCGCGAGCAGACGCCCCGCCACCGCGCCGAAGAGACGTTCGGCGACGGTGTCGATGAGCCGCCCGCCCGGCACAGACGCCAGCTCGGCGACCGGCAGCGCGTACAGGTAGAGCGCGTTCAGCCCGACGTAAATCAGGATCACGGCCAGCGTGCCCAGCCCCAGGGCCAGCGGCACGTTCCGCTCGGGCGATCGGACCTCCTCGGCCACGTACGCGGCCGCGTTCCAACCCGAATACGTGAACATGATCGGGACGAGCGCGAGCAGGAGTGCCCGCACGCCCGCCAGCGACGGCACGGCGGCAGCCGCCATATGGACCGGTTCGCGCCCGAGGCCGAACCCGAGCGCCACAAACACGACGAGCGCCGTGACCTTCGCGCCCGCGAGCGTGTTCTGGACGACGCGCCCGAGGCGAAGACCACGCACGTGCACGGCCGTCAGCGCGGCGATAAGGGCGAGCGCCACGATCGTCTGCCGCGAGAGAAGCAGGGGCACCATGGGCAGCGGCACGACGAACAGCGGGGTCCTGTCGGCGGCCGCCGGCACGAAGCGGCCGACGTACTCGGCGAGCGCGATCGCGCTGGCGGCAATGGCGCCCGAGAAGCCGGCGACAAACGACGTCCAGCCACTCAGGAAGGCGGCCATCGGCCCGTACGCGTCCCGCAGGTAGACGTACTCGCCGCCGGCGTGCGGCCGCAGGGCCGCGAGCTCGGCATATGCCATGGCGCCGGCGAACGCGAGTGCGCCGCCCATCACCCAGGCGAGCAGGATGATCCAGGGCTGCGGAATCAGACCGGCGACAAGAATCGGCACGAAGAAGATGCCGCCGCCGATGACGTTGGACACGACGATGGCGGCCGCGTCGAACGGACCGAGGCGGCGATCGAGCGCGAGGCGGGGTGGGGCGCTCACGCGCGCAGGGCCGGCGTCACGGTGTGGCCAGCGCGCGGGTGATTGGGGTTTCGGCCACGGGCACCCACTGCGCGGATCCGTACTTGCCGAACAGCCGTACGTTGGCGTCCACGAACTCGGTATTCTGCAGCATCTCGGCGCGGGACTCGGTGCCGGTGTAGCCGAGCGCCGACTTGATGGTCAGCACGGGCGTGGTCGCGCCTGGCGCCAGTCCCTGGGATCCGGCCACCATCAACAGGCCGCTCCCCCATTCCTCTTTTTCGGCGTTGCGACGGAAGACGGCGTTGACCTGCAAGGCGACGAGCGTCTGGTCCGACATGTTCTTGATCGTGAAGGACACCGACGGAACCAGCTTCGTCTTGCCGTCCACGAGCCCGACGTCGAGCCATCCGGTCGAGACGATGTCGAGCTTCAGGCCCGTGCGGAGATCGACGGTGGGCCCGCAGGCGGAGGTGCACGCGGCGAGGGCGAGGATGAGGAGGGATAGGCAGCGGGCGGGCACGCGCATGCCGCCATTCTAGAACACCCGCACCTCGATGCGCGTCATCGCCTCGTCCCTCGAAATCTGGCGGGCCAGAAACGCCGCGCGGTCCGACCCGCGCAAGCGCAGGACGAAGGTGCGCGCGTCGCTGTCGGCGGGCGCCAGGCGCGGGCGCTCGTCGTTGCGCCGCACCGCGACTGTCAGCCACTCGCCAGGCTGGATATCGATGGAACTGCTGTAATCGAGCATCGCCGCCATCAGTGCCGTGGTGACTTCGGACCGATATGCCTCGTTCGGATCGGTCAGGATGGCATCCACCGCCGGCGCGGCCCCGCCAGCCCGGGCTGGTCCGGCGGAGGCGCTCGGCCCGGCCGCGGCGCTGCCCTCGCTCTTCCGGGTCAACAGCATCGGGTTCATCTGCAATTCCACACGCCGCAGCGCCTGCTCGAGATTCACGTCACCGGCGTCTCTGACGTGGGCCTGGAGGACTTTCAGCGCGCTCTCGAGGCCGAGATTGTTCTGATCGAGCGTGCGCATGCTCCACAGGACGGTCGTGCCGAACGAAGGGGCGACGACGTCGAAGAACACGCCGTAGCCGTCGAGCCGGAATCCGCGGGCCCGTGCGTTGTCGGTAATCAGCAGCTCGGTGGGCCCGAGCGCCTGGAGGCGATCCCGGATGTTGGTGACACCGTGCTCGACGGCGCCTTCGAGGACGCGCTCCATCTGGCCAATCTGGTACCGGGACTGCTTCTGTTCGGCGGTGATCGCCGGGGCGGGCGCCTGGGCGAGCGCCACCGCCCCCGTAATGGTGGGGGCCATGGCCGCCCACCCGCCG
>JBEQUD010000167.1:0-4355 GCA_040349235.1 Acidobacteriota bacterium | reverse complement strand
ACGCGGCCGGCATTACGCTCGTGGACGCCGGCGCCGCGATTCCGTCCGGGGCGCAGTGGGGCGTCCGCTGGAGCCACAACAGCGACCACGTCGAGGCGTCGGTGTCGCTCTTCGATGGCTACAACCACCTGCCGAATATCGATGTGCGGCCAGACCCCGCGGCGCTCGCCGTGGAGCTGACGCGCGTCTATCCGAAACTGCGTTCCTACGGCGCGGACCTGGCGGTGCCGACCAGATGGTTCACCTTCAAAGGCGAGGCGGCGTACTTCACCTCGCCCTCCTCGAGCAATGAGGAATACGTCATCTACGTCGCGGAGCTCGAACGCCAGACCGGCGAGTGGCTGCTCGATGTCGGCTACATCGGCCGCGCAATCACGCGCTCGGGCACCTCGTTTCCGTTCGCGCCGGACCGGGGCATCGCGCGGTCCATCATCGGGCGCGCCTCCTATACGGTGGATCCGCGGCGGACCGTCGCGATCGAGGGCGCGGTACGCCAGGGCGGCGAAGGCTTCTACGTCAAGGGCGAGTATTCAGAGGCGTGGGGCCAGCACGTGCGCCTGACGCTGACCGGCGTCGGCCTCGCGGGCCAGAGCGACGACTTCCTCGGGCAGTACAGCCGGAACTCGCACGGCGCGGCGGCCCTGCGCTTCAGCTTCTAGTGAGCGGGCTCAGGGCCGCGGGCCCTCACTTCTTCGGCGCGTCGGCCGCCGGCTTGGCGTTCAGGCGCTCGATCACGGGATTCGTCAGATCCATCCCCGGCAGCGACCAGACGACGGCCTGATCCGCGTTCAGCACCAGGTCGATGTGCTGGCCCTTCGTGATGTCGTCGAGGGCCGACTTGACCAGGCCGATTACGTTCGCCTGGACCTGGCGCTGCATGCCCTGCATGTCGGCCTGTGCCTGGACGCTCGCGCGCTCGAGGTCCGCACGCTGGGTCTGCTCCTGCTGCTGCAGCTGCGTGCGGGCGGCGGCGTCAGTGGCCTGGGACAGCTGCTGACGCGTGGCTTCGAGCGTCTGCTGCCTGGTCCGCAGCTCGGCGGCCTTCTGCTGCTGCAGGGCCTGGATGCGGGCGATCTCGGCCTTGCCGCCGGTCGTCTCGTTGAACACCCGCTGCGGGCTCACGAAGCGGACCGACGTCGGCGGACGGGGCGCCGGGGCCTGCGCGGCGGGCATGAAGGCGTAGGCGGCCGGCAGGGCGGCGAGGGGAACCATCATCAGTAACGCTTTCATGCGTGGTCGCTCCAAAGAGGTGTGTTTACTTGGCGGCGTCGATACGGGCACGGAGTTCCCGGAGGTCCTCGCGTTCGGCAAGGGCCGGCGCGAGCCGCACGGCGATGTCGAGCTCGCGCCCGGCGGCGTCCATCTTGCCAACGCCCGCAAGGATGACCGCCGCGTGCACATGCGCGTCGATATTGTTCGGCAGGTTCCGGGCCGCCACGACCGCGAACTCTTCCGCGTCGGAGTCCTGGCCGAGGAGGTGATAGACCCAGGCCAAGGTATCGGCCACCTCGGGCCGCACCCCCGGCTGCAGGATCGCGCGCTTGGCGAAGGGCAGTGCCTCGGCGGGCGCGTGTTTTTCCGTCGCGAGGGCGTAGGCCAGATCGTTGAGCGCGGTCGGATGATTGGGCTCTACGGCGAGGACGCGCCGAAGGCGGTTGATTTCGGCGTCCCACTGCCGCGTCGCCGCGTAGATGCCGGCCAGGGTCAGCTGGGCCGTGATGAGCGACTCGTCGATCGCTGTCGCCTGCTCGAGCGCCTGCTGCATGCCGGCCGCGTCGCCGTTCGCGATGCGCACTTCGGACTTCGCGAACAACCGCGCCGCGCCCACCTTGGTACCGCCGTCCACGAGCGACGCCACACGCCGCGCGCTGAGAAACTGGGGCAGCTCCGTCGTCGCGTCCACCGGCGGGTCGAGGTCCGCGGTCAGCAGCACCGCGGTACGAAACGGCGCGCAGAGGGGATCGCCAATCACCACGCCCGTCCAGCTGAGTGACGGCATCGCGAGATAGAACGCCTCCACCAGATTGAACCCCGCCACGTAGGCGGGAAACAGGATGTCCGGGCGCACCGTGCCGCTCAAGTACGGCTCGGCCACGTAGCCCGCGACACCGGTGATGCCACCCCGAATGAGATCCCCGACAAGCGAGTGCGACGAGCCCCAGAACGGGCGGTCGTTCTCCGTCCAGGTGGCCGGCGGCTCGAGGAACGTTCGCGCGTCGGTGCTGACGAACTCGCCGGCAATGGCACCGGGCACGAACTGCACCTTCGGGAAGCGCGACGTCCGCGCCGCGTCGCTCGACCCCCAGGAGTAGTAGCCGAGCACCGAATCGCCCTCCAGCACCTTCGCGGTCGTATCGAGCATGGTCCGCGGGGCCCACTCCGGCGTCTTCCTGAGCGCGTTCGCCGCGGCAACCAGCCAGCGGTTGCCCGGCGAAGACGTCGGTTCGACGCGGCCGTCGAGGAGCACGACGCCTTCCTTCTGCGGCGCAGCGCCCCGATCGATCAGCGCCTTGACGTCCGCGACGGTGTAGCCGTCGAGCCGGGCGACCAAGTAGATGTCCTGCGTGCGGTGCGTGAACGGCTTGGCGGCCGCGAGCGGGGCGTCGCCACCGAAGTACGGATTCTTCAGCGGCCCCGCGATGGTCACCGGCATGCCGGCCATCTTGCGGTAGAGCAGTGTCAGTTCCGAGTCCACGCTCGCGACCGAACCCGTGGACGTACCCGTTCCGGTAATGCGCAGGGGCATGCCCTTGATGAGAACCAGATAGAGGATGCGGTCCTGTGCGGCGTGGGTCGTCAGCCAGTGCGCGACGGGGCCCTCGATGCCGGAGACGAACGCGCCACGGCCGATCTCTTCCCCCTCAGGAAGGTCGAGCCGGAGCAGGTGGTCCTCGGCGATGCCGCGCACCTTGAGGTAGTAGTCGGCCACCTCGAGGGACGCCGGGCTGGCCGCGTTGGCGATGACCAGGACGTTGTCGGCGGATTGTGACCGGGCCGCGCGCGGCCACGCGGCCAAGAGCAGCAGAACCGCCAGGAGCAGGCGGAAGCGGCGGGGCAGGAAGACGCGCGTGATGGACAACGTCGATCAGCCCCCCATGGACACGAGCGCCTTGCGGGGATCCGCCGCGCCGTCGAAATCGGCCTTGATCGACAACGCCTTCGTCAGCGGGGCCTTGGCGCGGGTAAAGTCGCCGGACTGGAAGTAGGCCATGCCCAGGTGGAACTGCAGCACGGGATCGCCCGGCAGCACCTTGACGGCCGACTCGAACTGCTCGATGGCGGGCGACATCATGTTCTTCTTCATGTAGATCCAGCCGACGGTATCGCTGATGTGGGGTTCGTCCGGCAGCTGCTGCTGGGCCGTTTTGGCGAGTTGCAGGGCTTCGTCCAGATTGCGATTGGCGGCCGCGTAGAGGAACGCGAGGTTGTTGGCGGCGACGCCGGCGTGCGCGTCCACTGCAAGCGTCTGCTGGTACTGCTTCTCCGCGTCCGCCGTCTTGCCCTGCGCCTCGAGGATCATGCCAACCATCGTGCTTGCGGGCACCGACTTAGGATTGCGCGCCAGCACGTCCTGGAACCGCTGCTTGGCCTCTTCGAGGCGCCGCTGGCGCGCGTAGAGCTGGCCGAGCATCGCGTAGGCCTGCAGGCGGCCGGGGTCGGCCTCGACGGCGCGGCGCAGCTGCTGCTCGCTCTTGTCCAGATCCCCGGCCAGCGCGTAGCCGCGGCCCGCCAGCAGCAGGAGATCGACGCCCGGTTCCTGGCGCGCCAGCGCGGCGTCGATCCGCGAGGCGGCGTCCTTGGGGCGGCCGGCCGCGACATCGATGGCGAGCAAGCCGCCGAGCGCCTCGAGGTCGTTCGGCTGGATCTTGAGCGCGCGGTCGTAGGAGGCGCGCGCAGCCGGCACCTGCCGCTCCGCGAGCTGGACCATCGCCGCCAAGTCGTAGCTGCCCGCGGCGTTCGGAAACGCCTTCTGGATGGTCGCCACTTCGGCCTTCGCCTTGGCGAGATCCCCCTGGCGCAGATAGATGCGGGACAGAAGGGCGTGGGCGAGCGCGTTCTGCGGCTGGATGGCAAGCGCCTGCTGGGCGTAAGTCAGCGCTTTGTCGGCCGCGCCGGCCGTCAGGTGCAGCCGCGCAAGCTCCAAGTTGGCGGCCAGCGGGCGCGCGTCGAGGGTGAGCGCCTCCTCGAATTCCTTCCGCGCGTCTTCGCTCTGGTCGCCCGCGGCATAGATGCGGCCGGCGAGGAGGTGGGCGGACGAGGACCGCGGGTCCACCGCGCGCGCGGCCTTCACCGCGGCAAGCGCATCGACGCGCTTGTGGTCGGTCCGCAGCAGTTCGGCCTGGAGCAGCAGTGCC
>JBEQUD010000166.1:0-3357 GCA_040349235.1 Acidobacteriota bacterium | reverse complement strand
GGGCGCCACCATGCGGCACGGTCCGCACCACGGCGCCCAGTAATCCACCACCACCGGCACAGACGCGTGGGCGACCAGTCGATCGAAGTCGGCGGCGCTGGCTATTTCGATGGGCGCCGAGGCACCGGCAAGCTCCAGGTGGCACGTGCCGCACCGCATCGGATCGTGCAGCCGCTCGTACTGCAGGCGGTTCTTCTGCCCGCAGTCGGGACACGCGACGATGAGCCCGCGATCGTCGAACCCGGGTGCGGTCATTTGTGTGCTCCTTGCGATCGGCCGTGGCGGACGGCGTGCCGGCGCGACGCGCGCGCCCGCGGTTTCAGTCCGCGCGAGGTCTGCGGCGATGGCGGGCCGGCCGCGCGATCCGCGAGCAGGGCGACGCTGATGGCATATGAGTGCGCGCAGTTGTACTCGAGCAGCGCGTCGTAGTTGGCGTGGACCAGGAAATGGCGGGCCGCGCCAGAGACCAGCGAGGCCATCTGATCCGCCTCGGCGAATGCATGTCCGCTGACCGTGCGGACGCCCAGCTCCTGCCACCGCGCAAGCGGAAGGGCGACGGTCATGTCCCGCTTGGCCTGGCACGAGCCGTCCCGTCGGCCGACTTCCATCGCGACCCGGCGGGCAGCCTCGGGCTCCACCACTACTTCCTGGCCCCACGTCTGCCCGGCCTGCCACCCGTGCGCCGCGAGGTAGTTCGCGATGGAGGCGAAGACGTCGGGGGCGGACGACCAGATGTCGCGCCGGCCGTCGCCGTCGAAATCCTGCGCCCACCGCCGATAGCTCGACGGCATGAACTGGGGCTGGCCCATGGCGCCGGCCCACGACCCGCGCAGGTGCGCGAGATCGACGTCGCCGCGATCGAGGATCTCGAGGGCGTCGAGAAGTTCGCCGCGAAAGAACAGGGCGCGCCTACCGTCCCACGCGAGCGTGGCCAGTGCCGCGATCGTGGGTCGCACCCCGCTGAACCGTCCGAAGTTGGATTCGATGCCCCAGATGCCCACGATGAGCGCCGGCGGCACGCCGTAACGCGCGCTGACCTCGCCGAGCAGCATCCGGTGGGACGCGAGCTGGGCCCGGGCGTCGCGGACGACTTTGGTGGTCAACCGCCGGGCCACGTACGCCTCGAGGGGGAGCACGATTTCGGCCTGGGTCCGATCCCGTTCGATGACCGTGGGTTCCGGTTGCTGGACGGTGGCCAGTGCTTCATCGACGATCTCGGATCGGATGCCGCGCCCGACCGCGTCTGCCCGGACGCCGTTCAGCCACTCCGAAAACGACGGCCGTGAATCGGGCCCGGCATCAGGCCGTGAATCAGATTGCGCCTGGGGAAGGACCGTCATCCCCAGCGTCACCGCGCAGGCCAGAGCGAACACGCGCACGATGTCAGTGTACCGCGGGCGGGGGAAGCAGGGCGGGAAAGGCAGGAAGGGCAGGACGGGCAGGAAGGGCAGGAAGGGAGGGGAAGGGCAAGTGGGCGGGACGGGTAGGACGGGCTCGAACAATCACTCTCCATCGACATCACGGTTTCCAGCTTGTCGCGTTGCCCTAATCAGCCCTGCCAGCGGGGCGCCGACTCCATTTAGCTCTGCCTCGAAGGCAACGAGTGTCTCACCAGTTATGTACCCAAGGCGTGTCGCGACGTGGAGGCACTAGCCAACTGTCGCCTGGCACATCCTTCCACGATGTTCGCGGGGACCGAATACGCTGCTCGTCGCAGCTGACTTCCCAGCTCGAAGCGCTCGAAGACTCGTCTCCTGCCCCCCCTGCCCCTGCCGCCCCCGTTATCAGTGCGCCCCCGCCACGGGCCGCCCCTTGGGGCGTTTCATCAGCAGGACGAACGGGATCAGCGCGAGGAACATGACGCCCAACAGTTGGAAGATCCCGACAAACGACACCATCGTCGCCTGGCGCTGCACGGTCCCGAACAGTGCGGCCACCGCGCGGCTGGTGGCCGTCGTCGCATCCGCGCCGGCGGCCATGAACGCCGCGCGCATCTGCTGGAACATCGCGCGGCTTGCCGCGTCGTACTGGGTGACGTTGGCACCGAGCACCGACGTCGTGGTCTGTGTGTTACGCGAGAGCATCGTCCCCGTCAGTGCGATGCCGACGCTGCCGCCGATGTTCCGCATCAGGTTGAAGAGGCTGGTCGCGTTGCCCATCCGCTCGCGGGGGATGGCGTCCATCGCGACGGTCGTGAGCGGCACGAAGAGCAGCGACATGCCGACGCCCTGCAGCAGCTGCGGCCAGAAGATGTCCCAGTAGCCCGCTTCGAGGTTCAGCCGCGACAGCCAGATCAGCGTCCCACCCGCCACCAGCAATCCGGCCGTCAGCAGCTTGCGCGCATCGAAGCGCCCGGTCATCAGGCCCGTCAGCGGCATCATCGCAAACGAGCCGATGCCCCGCGGCGCCATCGCGATCCCGGCCTGGAGGGGGGGATAGCCGAGCAGCGTCTGCAGCATCACCGGCAGCAGCACCATGCTGCCATACAGCACGAAGCCGACGATGGTCATCAGGAACACGCCCACGGCGTAGCTGCGCTCCTTGAAGACGCGCAGATCCACGACCGGGTCGTCCGTTGTCAGCAAATGGACCACGAGCAGGACCAGCGTCACGGCGGCGACGATGGCCAGAATCGTAATCATGGGGGACGAGAACCAGTCGTCCTCCTGCCCCTTATCGAGCACGATCTGCAGGGCCCCGATGCCGACCGCCAACATGCCGATGCCCCAGTAGTCGATCCGCCGCGACTCCTGTCGGAGGTAGGGCGGGTCGAAGATGTACATCTTGGTCATCACGAGCGAGGCGATGCCGACGGGAATATTGATGTAGAAGACCCAGCGCCAGCTGTAGCTGTCGGTGAGCCAGCCCCCGAGCACGGGGCCCAGAATGGGCGCCACGACGATGCCGAGCGCCCAGAAGCCCATGGCCTTGCCGCGGTCGTGCGGCGGGAAGGCTTCGAGGAGGACCGCCTGCGAGAGCGGCTGGAGCGCCCCGCCCGTTGCGCCCTGGAGGATGCGGAACAGGATGAGCGTGCCGAGCGTGGGGGCGAGACCGCAGAGAAAGGATGCGGCCGTGAAGCCGACCACGGACAGCATCAACAGGTTCTTGCGCCCGAAGCGGCTGGCGAGCCAGCCGGTCATCGGCAGGATGATCGCGTTGGCCACGAGGTACGACGTCAGCGCCCACGTGGCCTCGTCCACCGTCGCCGACAGGCTGCCGGCGATGTGGGGCAGCGAGACGTTGACGACGGTCGTGTCGAGCACCTCCATGAACGTGGCGAACATCACCGAGACGGCGATGAGCCACGGGTTGATGGTGCGGGGTTGTTCGTCCATGGGGATGGAGCGGCCCGTTCGG
>JBEQUD010000017.1:0-3791 GCA_040349235.1 Acidobacteriota bacterium | reverse complement strand
GGTGGCCGAACCTGCTCAGTTCTTCTGGCGTCACGATTCGGAGCCTCACATCCGCCATGAGTTCGGTCATCTTCAGACGCCCGACGGCCAGACGGCGCGCGACCGGGCCGATCGCTGCGCGCGTATAAGCCGCACACAAAGGATGATACCCGCGTTCGGTCTGCGGTACGACGACCTCGGCGTTGCGCGCCAGGGAGGCCAGGTACGCCAGCAGGCCCGCCGACACATACGGCATGTCGCACGCCACCACGAGCACGACGTCGTGCCGGGCGGCCATGAGCGACGCGAGCAGACCGCCGAGTGGGCCGTGCGAGGCGGCCAGGTCCGCGACCGGCCTGACGCCCGCCCGTGGCAGCGGGTGCCCCACCCACATGATGTCGTCGGCCACGCGCGACAGCTCCGCGAGCTGGCGGTCGAAGATCGTCCGGCCGCCGACGACGAGCGCGCTCTTGTCCACGCCGCCGAAGCGGACCGCGCGGCCGCCCGCGAGGATGGCCGCGCTCAGCATGCTCGGTGGCGCATCTGGCCGTGCTGGCTGGTTGTCACAGGCGTCAGCTGAATCTTACTGCGAGACCATGCACGAAGGAGGGGTCGGTCGCGTGCTCGTCGCCAGCCTGCACCAGGGCATCGGGGAGGTGCTGCCGACGCGGCTGGGCTTCTACGAGAACTGGCTGAATCCCAAGGGGCTCCGCGAGGGGACGATCGGGCTCGCGCCGCTGTACGCGGTGCTCAGTTTCCTGCGCCAGGAGGGCGCCCTCTACGGCGACATCACGACGCGTGCCGGAGAGTATGCCGCGGAGTGGACGGTCGCGGACATGTCCCCGACGGCTCGACGGTGTCTCCGCGCGTTGCCGACCGGTGTGCGGCGTTTTTTCGTGGTGCGCCAGCTCGGTCGGTTCGTCCGCGCGACCTACCGGCCGAGCCGGGCCGCGTCAGAGACGCGGCGCGGAACCGTGCGCGTGGACGTCCGCGACTCGGTCTTCTGTGTGGTTCGACAGCCCGTGGCGCACGCGCTCTGCGGATTCTATGCGGCGGCCTTCGTGCGGCTGCTCGCCCTCTTCGACCTGCCCGTTCGGGCAGACATGCTCACCTGCCGCGCAACGGGTGAGCCCGGCTGCACGATGACGCTCACACCCGACGATCGGGGAGGCGAGGGGTGACGCGGCGCGGACGGGCCGCATCGATGCTGCTTGTGTGCCTTGCTGGCGTGGCGGGGTACGCAGGCGCCCAGACGAGCGATGGGCCCCGCGCGGAGCGCATCCTCGTGATGCCGTTCGAGAACGTCAAGCGCGAGGGCGCCATCTTCTGGCTGGGTGAAGCGTCCGCGGTGCTCCTCACCGACGACCTGATTGCGTCCGGCCGCAATGCCATCACCAGACCCGAGCGCCAGCTGGCCTTCGAGCGCCTCCAGGTGCCGGCGGCGGCGGCGCTCACCGACGCCACCGTGATCCGCATCGCGCAGGTGGTCGGTGCCACGCAGGTGATCGTCGGGTCCCTTCAGATGGACACCGGCGAACTCGTGGTGCGTGCGCGTGGCATCGCGCTCGAAGCAGGCCGGATCGAGGTCGATCTCACCGAGCGGGGTCCGTTATCCGAGCTGCAGCCGCTCTTCGATCGGCTGGCGCGGCGCTTCGTGGGCGCGCCACCGCAGACGGCACCGCTCGACCCCAACCGTCCGCCCGTGGCCGCCTTCGAAAGCTACATCAAGGGGCTGCTTGCCGAGACGCCGTCCACGGCGCTCAAGTATTTGGGCGGCGCCCTCGCGCTCGACGCGGACTACGCGCAGGTGCGCCTCGCCCTCTGGGATGTCTACACGGAGCAGGGCGACCACGCGCGCGCGATGGCCGCCGTACGGGCCGTCTCCGAGTCGTCGCCGTTGTCCCGCCGGGCACGCTTCCTCGCGGGCATCTCGCAGATCAGCCTACGGAAATTCGACGACGCCTTTGCCACGTTCCAGGCGCTCGCGAAGGACCGGATGACGCCGGCCGTGGCCAACAGCCTCGGCGTCATTCAGGTCCGCCGCGCGGCCACGCCGCAGGCTGGCGCGGCGACGTATTACTTCGACAAGGCCACCCAGGGCGACCCCGACGATCCGGACTACGTGTTCAATCTCGGGTATGCCTACTGGTTGGAGCGGGATCCGTCTGCGGCCATCTATTGGCTGCGGGAGGCCGTGCGGCGCAATCCGGCTGACGGCGCGGCGCATTTCATCCTCGGCGCGGCGCTGGCGGCTGCGGGCAATGCCGCAGAATCGGTGCGCGAGAAGGAGCTCGCGCGACGCTTGTCGTCCACCTACGAGCAGTGGGACAAACGCCCGGCGGGTGAGCAGATCCCCAAAGGCCTCGAACGGCTCAAGACGCACGCCGACCTGCCACACGCGCGCCGCATCGAGACGACGATCGCGTCGTCGGGCCAGCGCGATCAGCAGGACCTGGCGGCGTTCTATCTCGATCGGGCGCGCCGTCTCTTCCAGCAGGAACACGACCGCGACGCGGTGGCGGAGCTCGAGCGGGCGCTGTACTTGTCGCCGTATCTCTCGGACGCACACGTGCTGCTCGGACGGATTCATCTGCGCAACGGTCGTCCGCGGGATGCGATTGATGCCTTGAAGATTGCGGTGTGGAGCCGCGAGACCGCCGAGGCGCACATCCTGCTCGGCACCGCGTACAAGGACGCGAACGAGCCCGAAGCGGCGCGCGCCGAAGCCGAGCGCGCGCTGGTGCTGGAGCCGTCCTCGGCAGAGGCGAAAGCGCTGCTCGACATGTTAAGATCCCCCTGACTTGGCCGGCGCGAACGACGACAACGGGGTCCGCGAGATCCAGCTGAACGGCAAGCAGCTGGTGTTCTTGTTCATGGCCGCAACCGTGGTGTCGGTCGTCATTTTTCTGTGCGGCGTGCTCGTCGGACGGGGCGTCCGCACAGAGCGCGCGGTGGCGGCCGAGGCCGCCTCGAACGCCCCCGGCGCCGAGCCGCCCCCGGCGGCGGCTCCTGCGCCGGCTTCCACCGCGGTGGATCTGACGAAAGTCGAGCCTCCGACCCCGCCGGCAGAACCCGTCGAGACGACCAGTCACGACACGCCCGCCGGCAGCACGACCGCGGTTAGTACGACCGCTGGCAATGCCTCCGCGGGCAATGCTTCGGCCGGCAATGCTTCGGCCGGCAATGCCTCGGCCAGCAGTGCCTCGGCAGGTAGTACTGCCCATACCAATCCGCCGAAGGCCCCGGAGTCGCCGCCGGCGGCCGCCGGCCACGACGTCAAGCACGACGCCAAGCAGGAGGCGGTGCCGCCTTCTGCCGCCAATAGCAATACTGCGTCGGGGGCTGGCGGCGAGCCGCAAGGGGCAGGCTTCGTCGTCCAGGTTGCGGCGCTCAACGTGCGCGGCGAAGCCGACGCAATCGCCAAGCGGCTCGCGTCGAAGGGCTACGGGGCGTATGTGCTGCCGTCCGCGTCCGGTTCGCCTCAGGTGTTCCGTGTGCGTGTCGGCAAGTTCGCATCGCGGCGCGAAGCCGAGTCGATTGCGACGAGACTGCAGAAGGAAGAGCAGTTCAAGCCCTGGGTTACCCGCTAGCCCTTGCCTCGGGCGCCCTCCTGGCGCTCAGCTTCCCGAAGTTCGGCCATCCGGCGTGCGCCTGGCTCGCGCTGGCGCCACTGCTCGTCGCGGTGGTGAGGCCTGTGTCCACCGCCCGTGCCTTCGGTTTCGGTCTGCTGACGGGCTTCGTCTACTTTGCCGGCACGCTCTACTGGATTACTCGCGTGATGGCGGTGTACGGCGGCCTCGCCCAGCCAGTGG
>JBEQUD010000108.1:0-7836 GCA_040349235.1 Acidobacteriota bacterium | reverse complement strand
ATCGTTCCCGACAAGTTCAAAGGCACACTCACGGCGCTGCAGGCCGCAGAGGCGATCGCCAGAGGCTGGCGGAGCGTGCGGCCTGCGGATGGCCTCGACCTCCTGCCCATGAGCGACGGCGGGGACGGCTTCGGCGAAATCATCAGCCGGCTCCTCGGCGCGGAGCCGAACACCGTGGCCACCGTGGATGCCGCGCACCAGCCCATCGACGCCGCCTGGGGATGGCATGCCGCCACGAAGGTCGCTGTCGTGGAATCCGCGCGCGTCGTGGGGCTTGCGATGCTGCCGCCCAAGAAGTTTCATCCCTACGATCTCGATACGTTCGGGCTCGGGGCGGTCCTGCGAGCCGCCGCGGCACGCGGCGCGGGACGTTGCCTCGTAGGCATCGGCGGCAGCGCGACCAATGACGGCGGGTTCGGGCTCGCGCGCGCGCTCGGCTGGCGGTTCCTGACGGGTGCGGACGCCGCGATCGAACGCTGGACCGACCTTGGCGAACTCGCCAGGCTGGCGCCGCCGCTAGCCCCGATCCGGTTCCACGACCTGACGGTCGCGGTGGATGTGCAAAACCCGCTGCTCGGCCCGACCGGCTGCTCGCGCGTCTACGGCCCGCAGAAGGGACTCGTCGAGTTCGACGTCGCCGACCGCGCGCTCGGGCGGCTGGCGGAAGTCGTCGCGGCGACCACGGGCGTGGACTATGCGGCACAGCGGGGCGCCGGCGCCGCAGGCGGGCTGGGGTTCGGATTGCTCGCGTTCGCCGGTGCCTGCCTCGAACAGGGCATCGACATCTTCAAGCGCTACGCCAGGCTGGAGGACCGCGTGCGCGCCTCGCAGCTGGTCGTCACCGGCGAAGGCGCGATCGATGCGCAGACGCTGATGGGCAAGGGCGTTGGCGAGATCGCGGCCCTCTGCCAGCGGCTCGGCGTGCCCTGTCTCGGCATCGCGGGGGTCGTGTCCGAGCGCGAACGTGCACGCGAGCGCTTCGACGCCACCTACGCGCTCGCACCCGACCTCACGGACACCGCCTCAGCCCTCCGCGAGCCGGCCCTGTGGTTGGAGCGCGCGGCCGCCCTCGCGGCGCAGCAGAGCGCGAGCGACTAGCCCCCTCGCGCGTTGTCGGGCGGGCAGGTCAAGGCCCACACCTGGCAACGCTATCCAGTCGCGAGCCCGCGACCGCTAACGGCCCTGATGCACGCGGGGGGCGGCCACGCGCGTGCGTTCGGTCTTCCCGCCGGTCCATTGCACGACGTGGATCTTGTAGGACGGACGCGCCGGCTCGTCGGCCGCGGCAGGTCCGACCCCGCTGCCCGGTTTCGCGGATGCCCGTGCCGTACGGCTACCCGATCGAACACCCTCCGCCCGCCTCGCGCTCTTCTTACCCGTGGTCATCATCAATCCGCTCCTGTGTGCGACGCTCACTCGTCCGCTGACGAAAACTCTGGCATCTGGCCGCCGTGGGCACTGTTCACTATCGGACAGGCACGCAATTGTCGCCGGCGACCCTCACAAATGTTCGAAAGATGTCCCCTTTCGAACAGCCTGCCCCAGCCCGGTCCGCTAGCCTTTCTTATCGGTCGTACGCGGCGTCGCGTCGATGCCCGTCGTGCGGCCGGCGTAAGAGAGGGGAATCACATGCGATCCATGATTATCGGAACGGTGGCTCTCGTCCTGGCGGGGACCGCGGTTGCCACCGCCCGTGTCTCGAGCCAGCAACGTGACCGGATTCGGGAATCGGCCGCCGTGCTGAACGAAATCCGCGCCGCGCCCGACAAGGACATCCCGGAAGATCTGTGGGACAAGGCGAAGTGCGTCATCGTCATCCCGTCGCTCAAGAAGGTGGCGTTCGTCTTCGGTGGCGAGTACGGCAAAGGCCTCATGAGTTGCCGACGCGAGGCATCGTGGACCGCCCCCGTGTTCATGCAACTCGCGAAGGGAAGCTGGGGGTTCCAGATCGGCGGTGAGTCGATCGATCTCGTGCTGCTCGTGATGAACACGAAAGGCATGGACAAGCTGCTCGAAAACAAGGTCTCTCTCGGCGCCGACGCCTCGGCAGCCGCCGGCCCGGTCGGACGGACCGCGCAGGCCGCCACCGACGGCCAGCTGAACGCCGAGATCCTGTCCTATTCCCGCGCGCAGGGGCTCTTTGCCGGCATCGACGTGTCTGGCGGCGTGCTGAAGGCTGATGACGATGCGAACCGCGACCTGTACGGACGCGCGATTTCCGCGCGCCAGATCATGAGCGGTACCAGGGCACCGGTCGCCACCCACGCGTTCATGGACGCGCTCCGGCACGACCATTCCGACGTCGCGCGGCGATAGCGCGCATCTCACAAGTGGTTCCTCGCAGACGGGGGCAGGATTGGCGGCGGGGGCCGCAATCCTGCGCGCTGGCGCGCGGAGGCACTCCGACAGCCCCATCGGGGACATGCTGAGACGCGTGGCGCGTTTCAGAATCCGATGCGCAGGCCCATCCAACCCGCGCGCGGCGCACCTGGCGCAAGGAAGCTGGCGTGCTGGACGGGGAACTCTCCACCCACTGCGGGAAATGGCCGCGCGATGAAGGCCCCCGTGCTCGTCAGCCCGGTGGCGCCAAGCTGTGCGGCCGTGTAATAGCGGGTATCGAAGACGTTGTTGACCTGCGCAACGAGGTGAACGTCTCGAGCCACTTGGTAACGTACGCCAAGGTTGGCGACGGCGTAGCCGGGCGCGCTGCCCGCGCCAATGTAGTACGTCCCGTCGGGCTGGTCCTGGTTGTTCTCGTTCCCGCGCGCGTAGGAGCTGGACACCCCGACCAGGTTCAGGCCCACTGAGGCGCGCGTCGTCACCCGCAGGTCGGCAAACGCCTTCACCAGGTGCGCCGGAATGAGGGGAATCCGATTGCCTGGCCGCACCTGGATTGTGCCGTCGAACCCGCGCACACCGGTCGCTGCCGCATCGTTGCTGGAGTTGCTCGAGCCGTCCACCGTTTCGGCGGTTTGGTACGTGGCGTCGAGATACGTGTAGCCGGCGCCCGCAGACACGCGGCCTACGCGGCCGCTGACGCCCAGTTCAACCCCCTGCCGGCGCGTCTCGCCGAAATTCCTGAAATATCCGAAACCGGTCGCCGTCGAGGCCACGAACAGGATGTCGCTGTGGTTCGTCGCGCGAAATGCGCCGATGTTCCAGTTGAATGCCTGGCCGATTCCCCCTCGCAGGCCCGCTTCCCAGGTGGACACCACGACCTGATCGAGCGGCGGGTCGCCGGCCATCGCGTTCGGCAGTTTGCACGGCTCCGCCGGGTTGGCGCAGCCGAGTTCGATGGACGTCGGCGCGCGGCTGCCTTCGCTGTAGCCCGCATAGACATTCAATGTGCGCGTCGGCGTGAAGGTCAGCCCGACCGCGGGGTTCAGTCGCCCGAACGCGTAGCGGCCGTCGAGCGAGCCCGGACCGCCGCCGGGGGTAAGGCGGTCGCTGTTGTCGATGGTGGTCCGGTTGAAGCGGCCGGACACGGTCGCGTGCCACGCGTTCCCGAGCGACAGCGTGTCCGTCGCGTAGAGGCTCCACGTGCTCGGCGCGCCGTGGAGGCTGACGCGCGTGTCGAACGGCGCACCATCGACGTTCGTCGTGCCGTCCGCGAACGCGTTCACGGTCGCGACGCTCCTGTCGGGATTGAGGTAGCCGAGTTGTGAGACCTGCGCGAAGTCCACGCGGCTGCTGTCGAACCCGGCCCCGGCAGTGAGTTGATTGCGCTGCCCCCGTGGGGCGGTGGTCCACGTCGCCTGCCCGGAGAAGCCCGCGTTCTGCTGCCTGGTCTCGGTGGTCGTGACGAGGCCGTTGCACTTCTCGGCGGGCTCGTCCTTCTGGAGGGCCTGCGCGATACAGCGCCACGAGGGGAACGGCGTATTGCCCGCGTTCGCCCCGCTCGCGGGAAAGCCGACCAGGCCGGCCCCCGTGAGCGCCCGAATGTCCGCGGCGCTTGGCTGGTACACCGACTGGTCGAGCGAATCCTCGTTGAGATCCCCGTTGGTCGTGTCGGCACGAATGTCGCGGAAGTACAGATTCCCCGTCAGCGTCAGCGTCCGGCTGGCGGCGTGCTTCGCGGTCAGATTCAGCAGGGTCGAACGGTTGTTCGTCCTGTCTGGAATCGTGTAGACGCTGGCATAGTCGGCCGCCAGCAGACGCGGATCCTGCAGGCCGTTGCCCGTCAGGCTGTTGTTCGCATAGGCGAACGTGAGGCCGATGTCGTTCTTCCCTCGTTCCCAGCCGATCTTGCTGAACCACTGGCGGACGTCGGACGGCGAGGCAACCCGCCAGCCGTCCTCCGCGAACAGGTTGCCGGCCATGTACCAGTTCAGCCCGGAGGCATTCCTGCCCCCGTGCTCGAACTCGACGGCACGCCGCACGTTGCTGCCGTAGACGGCTCGGACGTGTGTCCCGGCGTTCGCGCGACCGTCCTTGGTTTGAATCGAGAGCGCGCCACCGAGCGTGTTCAGCCCAAACAGCGGATTCGACCCGGGCATCAGGACGGCCGAGGCGATGGCGATGCGAGGAATCAGATCCCAGCTGACGACGTCGCCGAATGGCTGGTTGAGCCGGACGCCGTCCATGTAGACCGACAGGCCCTGCGGCGTGCCGAGCAGCGGCGACGCGGCGTATCCGCGATAGCTGACGTCTGCCTGAAAGGGGTTGCCCTGGGTTTCGTTGATGTGCACGCTGGTGATCCGCCGATTCAGAAAATCAGACAGGTCGAGCGCCCCGCTCTCTTCGATGTCGCGAGCGATGGCCGTCTGCACGGGCGCCGGAATCTCCTCGAGGCGGAGGTCCAAGCCTGGAAGGGGGGTCGCCGCGATGACCTCGATCTGGAACGTCGGCTGATCGGGGGGCGCGCTCGGAGGGGCTTGCGCGAACGCGCCGACCGGCCACACCGTGAGCAGCCAAGCGATGAGCGCCCAGGAGATTCGCGGGCAATCCGCGCCGCCGCTTGTGTCCTGCGAGAAGTCCGTCCAGGTCCCGTTCACACTCGCCCCCCTGCCGACCGGTCGTTCGATCGGCTGATGCCTTGCACGGCAGGCGAATCGAGCGAGCCACCCGCTTGTTGTGTAGATTCCCGGCGAGACGATTCTGTTCACGCTTTATTTTTCTGTCACCCGCTGCCATTCCGACATCCCGGCGTTCGGCGCTCCGGCGCTCCGCGCCCATCGGCCCCAGCAAGGACCGTGTAGAATCCGTGCACACCTCTCTCGGACCACACGATGCCGTCCCACGCGGATTCCCTCGTCGATCTGGCCCTCCTGCGCGCCGTGGAACCGGCGGACGTCAGCACGGTGCCTATCGACCAGGAAGTCCTCATCCTGTTCGATCGATGCGGACCCGCGCTGCAGCGCTATGTCGCGTCGCTCGGCCTGACGACCAACGAGTCTGAAGACATCATCCAGGACGTGTTCCTGGCGCTGTTCCGTCACCTCCGCCTCGGACGCCCCAGGACAAATCTCCGTGGATGGCTGTTCCAGGTCGCCCACAACAGGGCCCTGAAACATCGGGGACGAACGCGACGGCAACACCTGTGGCCGCCCTGGGACGAGACGGCCCTCCCCGAGCCCATCGATCCGGCCCCAGACCCCGAGGCACAACTGGCGGCGCGAGAGCGCAGGCGGCGCCTGATCTGGGTGGTCCGTTCGCTGCCGGAGCGCGACCGGCGCTGTCTCGCCCTTCGCGCGGAAGGCCTCCCCTACCGCGACATCGCCGCCGTTCTCGGCGTGTCCCTCGGCACCGTGGCGAAACTGCTGGCGCGCGCGATGGCACGACTCGCACGCGCGGACGAAAGGTAGATCGATGGACCAGCAGACACGACATCCGTCGGACGAAATACTCCTGGGCGCAATCGACGGAGAGCTGCCGCCACGGCTCGGCGCCGAGACCGATGGCCATCTCGCCACGTGCGAGCCCTGCCGGGCACGACATCGACAGCTGGCGGCGGCCGCGTCGGACGTCTCGGCCGCCTACGTGGCAAGCGCCGCGCGCGCGCGCGGCCAGGCTGCCGTACGCGCTCGACTCGCGGCCCGGATGGTGGAGCCACCGTCCGTCGAGGTTCGCTGGTGGCGGTTCCGCGCGCTGGAGCGATTGGCCGCCCTTCGTCCGGCGACGACGGTCGCCGTTGCGCTCGCGGCCATCGTCGTCGTGCTCGGGCAGGTGCTCCCGTACCGGGCCGTGCCGATGTCGCCCGACACCCTCGTCGGATCAGTCGAGTCCGCGGCACTGCCGATTCGGTCGTTGACGCCAGGGGCGGCACGGGCCGTCGGCCTCGACGAGCTGTGCGCCGCCCGCACGCCAGTGCGGCCGCCGGTGCCGGCCGTCGTCCGCACGGCCGTCCTACGGGACTACCGGATGGAAGACGTCCCCTCGGACGAATACGAGCTCGACTACCTGATTACCCCGGAACTCGGGGGCACCCCGGATCGCCGGAATCTCTGGCCAGAGCGGTACGGGTCGCGCGTCTGGAACGCTGGCGTCAAGGACCGCCTGGAGGAGTTGCTCCCGCAGCTCGTCTGCCAGGGTGCCATCGACCTCGCCACGGCACAGCAGGACATCGCCAAGGACTGGATCGCCGCGTACAAGAAATACTTCCACGTCGATCGCCCCATCGCTGTGCGCGCCGGGCTCCTGCGGGAGGCCGGCGAACGGTCAGCCCTGCGCGGACCGCAGCACGTCTTGGTAACGGCCCGGGCATGGCGTGCCCGGGCCTTCGACTGGCCGTAGCGCCATCAGAAGCTCCACCCCAGTTGCGCCTGGTACGTCCGCGGCGCCACGAAGTGCGTCCCGCTGAACGTCGAGAGGAAGTTGTAGAGCGCCTCGTTGTTGGTCAGGTTGATGACGCTGACCCGGAGCCGCATCCGGTTCTTGTCCGTGTGCAGCAGGTTGTCGATGCCCACGGCCACGTCGAACAGGTGGCGGGGCGCCACGCGCGCCGGGTTGTCCAGCGGGTCGCCGGCCCCGGCCGCCGGCACAACGAGCCGGCTGGCAGCAATGCTGGCGGGCGCACAGCTGGTGAACCCCGCCGTCGGCGTCGCCGGCACCCCGCCGCAGGACACACCGGCGGCCGCTTGCTGCGCGGGCGTGAGCGCCAGCAGATCGTTGACATCGCCGATGGCGCTCGCCACGAGCCCGGAATCGTACCGCCAGCTGAGGGCCGCCCACGCACCCGCCGCCTTCTTGAAGACGTACTGCAGATTGGTCGTGGCGTTGAACTTCTGATCGTGGTCGATGCGGAACGAGCATCCCGGCGTGTCGCACGGCGGCGAGAGCAACACACCCCCGACCCCTGGTGGGAAGTAGATCGCGTTGGTGTGCGACATGACCACGAACGCGCTGAGGCCGCCGTGCTCTACGAGGTTGACCCGTCCGGTGAAGCCATCGATCCGGGAATGGTCCCACGCCACGGGGAAGAAGATCGGCGTGTTGAAGAGCACGTTGAAGTCGTAGGCGTTCGTCGTGTGCTTGTTGAAATAGCCGACATCAGCGACCACCCATCGGCCGAGACTCTGCTGGAGGCCCACCTCTATCTGGTCCCGCTTGCCGGGCTCCGGGGGCGTCGCCACGCCGGTCAGCGCGGTCGCGCCGACGCCGCTCGAGAGCAGCAGGTTCTCGTTGTAGGGCGTCTCCATCGTCCGTCCGTAGGAGGCGCGTAACACGGTGTTGCTGCGAGGGACGGCGTACGACACGCCGAGGCGGGGTTGCAGGAGGGTTGCCGTCGTCAGCCCGTCGTAGTGGTCGAGGCGCAGCCCCAGCTTGAGCGTGGCAGCGCCGGCCTTGATGTCGTCCTGGACGTATGCCGCCTGCTTCTTGATGGTCCCCGTCTGGTTG
>JBEQUD010000162.1:0-5368 GCA_040349235.1 Acidobacteriota bacterium | reverse complement strand
CGGCGGAGGTGCTTGGTACGCCAGTCGCGACCAAGCCGCATGCAGACCCGAGGCTGGCCGCCGAGCACGCCCTCGTACGGGCCCGATACCACTTCTGGCAAACCGAGTACGGCGCTGCCATCGCCGTCCTCGACGAGGTCGGCACGGTCCCGGCCGATACTCGTGTGCGTCTGGCCGCGGCAGGTGCCCGGGCCGCGATCGCGGTGGGGGACGCCGCGCGGGCTCGCAGGTGTGTGGCCGCCGCTCGCGAGCATGCCCACGACGCCGCGG
Organism: Acidobacteriota bacterium; assembly: GCA_040349235.1. Classification (GTDB taxonomy): domain Bacteria; phylum Acidobacteriota; class Vicinamibacteria; order Vicinamibacterales; family CAVVIG01; genus JBEQUD01. The sequence continues at coordinate 5,098 of JBEQUD010000162.1, read as the reverse complement.
GCCAGGCCCGTGCGTGGTGTGCGGCCGGTTTCGTGCAGTTGTCGCTCGGCGATGTCGAGGCGGCCGCGGCAAGCCTGCACGCCGGGCTTGCCGCGGCGCGGTCCGCGCGCGAGCCGCAGCGCGCGCTGCGGGGGCAGTTGCTGCTCGCGGAGTGCGAGAGGCGTTGCGGCCGGCCGGCGGCGGCCCAGGCCAGGCTCGCTCGCGTCCGCCGCGTCGAGGCCGAATGGCTGCCGGCCATCCTGAGGGTCCGTGCGGAACTGCTCGAGACACTGCTCGGTGCGCCGGGTATCGACGACGAGCACGCACGTCGGGTGGCCGAGAGCCGGGCGCTCCCCGCGCTGGTGTGCTACGCGACGGATCGCCGGCAGGCCGTGGAGCCGGGTGGTCCACTCGACATAGGTGCCGCGACGATCGTCAGCGTGCTGCAGACGTGCCACGCCGCCGCCGACGAGGAATCGGCGCTCACGGACGTGTGTGTGCGTGTGCGCCGCTATCTGGTGGCGGCGGCCGTGAGTATTCACGTCCACGTCCGTGGGGTGGTGCGGGCGATCGCGGCGAGTGGCGCGCGGGTCGGCGGCGAGTCAGCCGTCCCCGTCCCCGCGACGTGTCAGTCCGCGGCGCTTGGCGTGCACCAGGGTCCGTCGTCGCTGAACGTGCCCATCCGCTACGCTGGCGCGGTCGTCGGCGCGCTCGCGGTCAGATGGCCGGTCCCGCGCCCACCGGCGCCTGTCGGGACGCGCGACTGGCTCGCGATGGTCGGGGCGGCGGTCGCGCCGTTGGTGGGCATGCACGTCAGCCGGCTCGAGCGCCCGCCCGCGCGTGCGGCCGAGGCACTCGTCGGCAGGAGCGCGCCGATGGAAACGCTGCGGCGCGCGGTGTGCGCGGCCGCCGCCGCACCGTTTCCGGTACTCGTCGAGGGCGAGAGCGGCAGCGGCAAGGAACTGGTTGCGCGCGCCATTCACCGCCTCGGGCCCCGCCGCGACAAGCCGTTCGGCGCACTCAACTGTGCGGCGCTCCCCGACGACCTCGTGGAGTCCGAGCTGTTCGGCCATGCGCGCGGGGCCTTTACGGGGGCCGTTGGCGAACGCGCGGGCGTCTTCGAGGACGCGCACGGCGGCACACTCTTTCTCGACGAAGTGGGCGAGCTCTCCCTGCGCGCCCAGGCCAAGCTGCTGCGCGTCTGCCAGGAGGGCGAGGTCCGCCGGCTGGGGGACACCGCGGTTCGGCGGGTGGATGTCCGCTTGGTCTGCGCAACCAATCGGGATCTCCGGCAGGAAGCGGCCGCCGGGCGGTTTCGACACGACCTGCTCTACCGGCTGGACATCGTGCGCATCGCCATCCCGCCCTTGCGCGAGCGGGGGGAGGACGTCACCCTGCTGGCCGATCATTTCTGGCAGGAGATGGCAGCCAAGGTTGGCAAGCGGGCCGTGCTGGCGGCGGCGACGCGCGAGGCACTGGCCCGTTATGCGTGGCCGGGTAACGTCCGCGAACTGCAGAACGCGCTGGCATCGCTCGCCGTACGGGCCCCCAATCGTGGCATCGTCGGGCCCGAGATGCTCCCGGTCCAGTTCGTCGGCGGCAAGGCGGCCCCCGTCCGAACACTGGGCGACGCACGCCGTGGCTTCGAACGCGAATTCGTGCGCGCGACGCTCGCACGGGCGGGCGGACGGCCCTCGAGGGCCGCGGCCGAACTCGGGGTGACCCGCCAGGGGTTGACGAAGCTGATTGCCCGGCTCGATATCCGCGCGTGATGCGGGTTGCGCACCCCAAGGGCCGCAGGACGGCCCGGGGCCCCCGTCACACGCGTCGCGCGTCACAGACCCGTCGAGCCGAGCTGCCATACTTGCGGCATGACAGAGTCGTGGGTGAGTCTCATGGGGTTTGCGGCCGGGGCGCTGACAGCGTTTGCCTTCTTTCCCCAGGTCGTGCGGACGTGCCGGACGAGGTCGGCCGGGGACTTGTCCACGGTCATGTTGGGTGCCCAGAGCACGGGCGTGGCGCTGTGGATTGTGTACGGGGTCGCGCTTCGCGCCGCGCCCATCATCCTGGCCAACACTGTGACGCTTGTCCTGTCGTTGACGCTCTTGCTGTGCAAGCGCGTCTTCAGACCCGCGGGCTGAGACGCGCGCGGATCATCGCGCGCGTTATCATCGGTGGCGCGTGGCGACCTTTCTGGCGCGTCGGCTCCTCGTCTCCCTGCCCGTGCTGTTCGGGGTTGCGACGTTGGTGTTCGCGCTCATTCACCTCGTTCCTGGGGACCCTGCCCAAGCCATGCTCGGCGACAGCGCGTCGCCGCAGGACGCGGCCGAGTTGCGCGCCCGCCTGGGGCTCGACAGGCCGCTCTATCTGCAGTACGCCGCATTCCTGAATGGCCTCGCGCGCGGCGATCTCGGCACCTCGTTGCGGACTGACGAGCCGGTGGCGGCGGTCATCGCCGCCCGGCTTCCCGCCACCGTCGAACTGGCGGCCGCCGCGATGTCGTGGGCGGTCGCGGTCGCGGTCCCGCTCGGCATTATCGCGGCCGTGTGGGCCGGAACCGGCATCGACTACGCGGCGACCACCGTGGCGCTCGTCGGTATTTCGATGCCGACGTTCTGGCTGGGACCACTTCTGGCGATCGTGTTCGGCGTCACGCTCGGGTGGCTGCCCGTGTCCGGCAGTGGGTCTGCCGCGCACCTCGTGCTGCCCGCCATCACGCTCGGGGCCCCGCTCGCGGCTGTGCTCGCTCGGACAACGCGATCCAGCGTCATCGAGGAAATAGGCGAGCTCTACGTGCTGGCGGCGCGCGGTCGCGGTGTGTCGCCGGGCCGAGCCGTCCTGCGCCACGCCTTTCGCAACAGCCTCATCCCTATTGTGACCGTGCTCGGCCTCCAACTCGGGGCTGTTCTCACCGGGGCGGTCATCACGGAGACGATCTTTGCGTGGCCTGGAGTGGGCCGACTGCTCGTCCAGTCGATCAGCTTCCGGGACTATCCGCTTGTGCAGGGCTGCATCCTGCTGATCGCGGTGACCTACGTGCTGATGAATCTGCTGACCGACGTCGCCTATGGTCTGCTCGATCCACGCCTCCATCATGACTAGTGGGCGCGTGCGTGGGCGGGGACTTGTTTGTGCTGGTGCCGGCATCGTGCTGGTCGCCGCGCTGGCTGCGGCGGTCGGCCCTGCGCTGGTGTCTGTGGACCCGTCGGTACAAGACCTAGCCCTCCGGCTCGCCGGGCCGATGGCCGGACACCCGTTCGGCCTCGACGAACTGGGGCGCGATATCCTCGCGCGCGTCCTGACCGGCGCGCGCGTCTCGTTTCTGGTGGGCGTGGTCGTGGTTGGTGTGTCGGCCACCGTGGGCACGGTGATTGGGGCGATCGCCGGGTACTGCGGCGGGGTCGTCGATGGCCTCATCAGCCGCGTTATCGACACGCTTCTGGCGTTCCCGGGGTTGCTGCTGGCGATCGCGCTCGTCGCGGTACTGGGGCCCAGCCTGGCGAATGTACTGTTTGCGCTGGTCGTTATCGGCTGGGTTGGTTACGCGCGACTCGTGCGTGGGCAGGTGCTGCGTGCCCGCCACGCCGACTACGTGCAGGCGGCTGTGGCGCTCGGCGCCAGCACGCCGCGGGTGCTCTGGCGCCATGTCATTCCGGCGGCCCTGCCAGCCGTCGTCGTGCAGGCGACGCTCGGCATGGCGGGGGCGATCATCGGTGAAGCCTCGCTCAGTTTCCTCGGCCTGGGGGTGCAGCCGCCGACGCCGAGCTGGGGCACGATGCTCAACGGCGGGCGCGCGCACCTGCTCGATGCTCCGCACCTCACCATCGTCCCGGGGCTGGCGATCGTGCTGCTCGTACTCGGCTTCAATTTTCTCGGCGACGGGCTGCGGGACCTCGCCGACCCTAGGCAGTCACGTCAGTAGGACAGGGCGCGCGTTCCCGATCAAGGCACCGTCAGCGCCAGCAGTTCCTGGTTGGCGGGGTCCTCGGCCAGGCCGCGAGCGACGGCCAGACGCGCCCCGGCCGGGTTGTGCACGCGCAGCTCGGCGCGCGCCAGCTCCACGAGCCCGTGCACGTCGTGCGGTGCGAGCGCGCTCGCATGGGCGAGCCAGGTGGCGGCGGCCTGCGGGTCGTGCAGCTGCGCGGAGATGGCGGCGATGCGCCGGGCGATCGACGCCCCCTTCGCATCGTCATGCGGCAGGGCCGTGTCGTCGATGAGCGCGCGCCGCGCGGCGTCGAGGTGCCCCTGTCGCTCGGCCGCGGCTGCATAGAGGTCGAAGGTGGATGGGGCCACGGGGAACCGCACGCTGGCTTCTTTGAGGGTGCGTTCGGCCAGATCGATCTGACCGGCGAGAAGAAGCGCGCGCCCATAAGCGGTGAGCAGTTCACTCGATGCCATGGGACCGGCGGCGCCCTGGCGCAGCGCCTCGATAGCCTTGGCAAGGTAGACACGGTCCCCGCTGGCTTGGGCGCGCTCGAGCCAGATAGTGCCCAGGGCTCCGTAGATCGAAGACTGGTCCTGAGTGCGATCGACAGCACCGTGGAGGGCGGCACCGAGCGTGGCCACGGCGGATGCCTCGTTCCCGACGCGTGCCTGCGCGAGCCCGAGGGCGATCTGCCGGCCGACGGCGGTGGGCTCCCGGAGCGCGATCTGTCTCAGCTGTTCGAGGTGTTCGGCGTGGCGTCCCGCCGCGGCGTACAGGTCGGCCAGTTCTTCCCGGGCGAGGACGAGATCGGGCGACAGCCGCACGGCGCGCTCCAGCCAGCGAATCGCCTCCTCGTCGCGGTGCGTCTCGTGGAGGCAGAGGCCCAACAGATACGCTGCGGCGGCGGTCTGGGTGTCGAGACGCAGCGCTCGATCCACGGCCTGGACGGCGCGGTCGATCTGTCCGGCGCGATAGAGCGCGAGCGCGAGCTTGTAGCCGACGCCGGCCGCGCGGTTGTCGAGGCGAAGCGCGGCGGCATAACTGTCGGCCGCTCGGTCGAACCGTTGCAGCAAGAACAGCGCGTCACCGACCGATTCGAGCGCCCGGGGGGCGGTGGGGTCGAGCGCGGCGGCGGCCCGGAAGTCGCGCACGGCCTCGTCGAGCTCGTTGCGCCGCTCGTAGGTTTCTCCACGG
>JBEQUD010000069.1:0-4066 GCA_040349235.1 Acidobacteriota bacterium | reverse complement strand
GGAAGTTTTCCGTCGCAATAACATCGCGCTCGGGTTCGACATCGTGGTTGTGCCCAAGCCCGGGCTCCTGAACGCCACACTGACTGTCCTTGAAGCCGACTATCGCCAGAACATCGAACGACGCGTTGGTTCGCGCGGCCCTGCTGGCCCTCCGCGGCTATAAGCTCCTCATTTCGCCCCATTTCCGGGGCTCGTGCCGCTTCCTGCCCTCCTGCGCCGACTACGCCGCGGAGGCCATCGACCGTTTCGGGCTTGTTCGTGGCGGTTGGCTTGCCGCCCGGCGGCTGGCCCGCTGCCACCCACTCTGCACCGCCGGCCACGACCCCGTGCCCCGCCACGCGGCCGGCTTGACTCGGACACTGTACTGAACCATGGAACGTCGAGTTCTCGTCGCCATCTTCCTGTGCTTTCTGGTGCTGTACGCGTGGCAGGCCATCTTCGTGAAGCCCGTTCCCAAGCCGGCAGCAGCCGGCGGGGCCGGCCAGACGGCGGGGGCCGTGGTGGCTGGGGGCAATGCCGCGCCGGACGTGGCGGCGACGGCGCCAGCGGCTGCAGGGCCGACATCCGCTGCGGTGATTGGTGACACGGTGGAGCGCGACATCCGTGTTGAAACCGCGGACGTCATTGCCGTCTTCACCAACCGCGGCGCTCGGCTGCGCAGCTGGCAGCTGAAGCACTTCCTCGACCCCGCCAAGCGGCCGCAAGAACTTGTCGAGAACCCGCCAGGCACGCACCCACTCCCCTTCACGCTCCGCACGCCGGACGAGCCCGTGAACAGCACGCTGAACACCGCGCTCTATTCGGTCGCGGGGGCGCCCGCCGCTGGAACGACCGCGTCAGGTGCCACGACGCTCACATTCGAATACAGCGACACCGCGGGTGTCCACGCCGTCAAGGAATTCCGCCTGGCTGCGTCGTCCTACGTCCTGACATTCCACGCCGCGGTGACGAAGGACGACAAGCCGCTGGCGGCCGCGATTCTCTGGGGCCCGGGGCTCGGCGATCGCGGCGAGTTGACGCGCGGCGCGCAGCCGGCCGAGGCGCTGCTCTTCGAAGACCGCAGCGCCCGCCGGTTGAGCGCGAGCGACATCGGCAAGCAGCCCGTGCGCGAAGGCACGTTCAATTACGCCGGCGTGGACGACAACTACTTCCTGTCCGTCGCGCTCGCGCCCGGGGCGAGCAAGGTGACGTTCGAGCCCGTGTCGATTGCGCCCCCGCCCAACTCGAAGGAAGCCACCCGGGCGCTGATTGCCTACACTATCGAGCGCCAACAGGGGTCGGCGCCACTCGCGTTCTTCATCGGCCCGAAGGATCTCGAGGTGCTCAAGGCGACGCACCCAGATCTTGGCAGCGCGATCAACTTCGGCCGCTTTGCCGTCATCGTGGTGCCGCTGCTCGGCTCGCTCAAGTGGGTCCACAGCTACGTGGGCAACTGGGGCTGGTCGATCGTCATCCTCACGATGATCATCAGCGGGCTCCTCTCGCCGCTGCAGCACAAGCAGGTCGTGTCCATGCGGAAGATGCAGGAGCTGCAGCCGCAGATCAAAGCCATCCAGGATCGCTACTCGAAGCTGAAGGCCACCGATCCGGCCAAGCAGAAGATGAACACCGAGATGATGGCGCTCTACCGGGAAAAGAAAGTGAACCCGGCGAGCGGCTGCGTCCCGATGCTGCTCACCTTCCCGGTGCTCTTCGCGATGTGGGCGCTCTTGCAGACCTCCATCGAGCTGCGCGGCGCGCCGTGGTTCGGCTGGATCCACGACCTGTCCACCTTCGACCCGTATTACGTCCTGCCCGTCCTGATGACCGCGACGTCCTACTGGCAGACGCGCATGACGCCGGCCGCCGGCGCCGATCCGGCGCAGCAGAAGATGATGGCGTTCATGCCGCTCGTGATGGGGTTCATCTTCATCCGGCTGCCGTCGGGCGCGCTCATCTACTACGTGGTGTCGAACGTCTGGCGCATCGGGCAGCAGTATCTGACCAACTACCTGATTGGTCCGCCCGTCGTGCGCACGGTCAGACCGGCGGCCGAGCGCCGCGTGAAGCGCGTCGGCGGCGGCAAGACGGACGCCGCCCGCCGCGAGGAGGAATAGAGCGCCATGACCCACAGTGACGTCACGCAACCGATTGTCGATTTCCTCGAGCGCTTTTCGCGCGCCCTCGGCGTCACTGCCACGGTGGGCGTCGAAGAGACCGCGGACGGCCCGCGGCTGAACCTCGACGGAGAAGAGGTGGAAATTCTGGTGCGCCATCGCGGCGAGCCGTTGAAGGCTCTCCAGCACGTCGTGGACATGGCGTTCGGGCGCCGGCTGCCGGGCGAACAGCGGGTCTTCGTGGATGCGCTCGAGTACCGCAAGGGCAAGGACCTCGAGCTGCGGCAGATGGCGAAGCTCCTTGCCGAGAAGGTGAAGGACACGGGGGTGGACCAGCAGCTCGGTCCGCTCAATCCCTACGAACGCCGGCTCGTGCATCTGGCCGTCGCCGAGGTTCCGGGCGTGGCAACCGAGAGCGTCGGCGACGCGTTCTCGAAGACTGTCTTTCTCTCGAAGCGCAAGTAAGGCGCGGTCGCCGCCGCCGTTCGAGGCGCATGTTTTCGACGGGCGACACCATCGTTGCGATCGCGACGCCGCCGGGCCGGGGCGGCCTCGGCGTGGTGCGCCTCAGCGGTCCGAGCGCGTTGACGACGGTGCGGCATCTGCTCGTGGGCGCCCCGTTACTGCAGCCGCGGCACGCCACCTTCGCCCGAGTGCACGTCGAGTCGGAGGCCGCCGGTGCCGTCACGCCAGCCGCGTTGGCCGGCATGCCACGGGCGATCGATCAGGTCGTCGCGACGTATTTTCAGGCACCGCGCTCCTACACGGGCGAGGACGTCGTCGAGTTGAGCGCACACGGCAGCCCGGTCGTCCTGCGCGCGATTGTGGCCTCCGCCATTCACCATGGCGCGCGACTGGCGGAGCCCGGCGAGTTCACCTTGCGTGGGTTTCTGAACGGCCGCATCGATCTTCCCCAGGCCGAGGCCGTCGCGGACCTCATCGACGCCGTCACGCCGCTGCAGGCACGCGCCGCGTTCGATCAACTGCAGGGCACACTGACGACCGCCATCGCCGCGATGGACCAAGCGTTGTTCGACGTCGTCGCGCGCCTCGAGGCCTCCGTGGATTTTCCCGACGAGGGATTTCACTTCATCGATCAGGCGGCAATCGGCGCGGCTATCGACCAGGTACGCGACGAGGCCGCCGCCCTCCTGGCGGGCGCCGGGCGCGGCCGCCTGGTGCGCGAGGGGCTGCACGTCGTGATCGCCGGCAAGCCAAATGTCGGCAAATCCAGCGTGTTCAACATGTTGGCTGGCGCTGACCGGGCGATTGTCGCGAGCGTGCCAGGCACGACGCGCGACCTCGTGACCGAGCAGATCGACATGGAGGGCGTCCCCGTCACGCTGGTGGACACTGCGGGGCTGCACGGTGCGACCGACATCGTCGAAATCGAGGGCATGGCCCGGTCCCGGCAGGCGCAGGGGGTGGCCGATGTGGTGCTCGTCGTCCTCGACGGTTCGCGCCCGCTCGATGCTGACGATGATGAAGTGTTACGTCAAACTATTGAATATAAAAGAGTTGTAGTCGTAAACAAGATCGATATCAGCGGCGGATGGCGCGACAATCCAGCCGTTCCGGCCCCGCTCCTTGTCTCGGCAGCCACCGGCGCCGGAATGGGCGCGCTGCGCCGGCGCCTGACCACAATCCTGGAGGACGGACAGGACGGGCCAGACGAGCCGGCCATCACCAACGTGCGTCACATCGCCCTCGTTCGTCGGGCGCAGGAAGCACTCACGCGCGCCCGCGCGGCGGTCGATGCCGCCGGGGGGCCCCTCTCCGAGGAGTTCCTCCTCGCGGACCTACAGGAGGCTCGCGCCGCACTCGAGGAAGTGGTGGGGCGACGCACGAGCGACGACCTCCTCGCCTATATATTTTCGCGCTTCTGTATCGGAAAATGATCCGTGGACAAGGGCAACGGCGATGACGGGGCTTCAACGACCGTGACGGGGCCTGGCGTGGGCGCGTGGGGA
>JBEQUD010000060.1:0-2915 GCA_040349235.1 Acidobacteriota bacterium | reverse complement strand
CCAGAGCAGCGCCACGTCCAGCATCAGCGCGGCGAAGTTGTCGTCCCCGACGATGGCGGCGTCAATCGCGAGGACGAACGTCTTCTCGCGGAACTGCGGGACGTACTGCAGGATACCGCGAAGGTCGGTGAGCTTCACTAGTCCGCGCGCGTCAGCGGCACGTCCACGACGTGCTCCGCCACGAACCAGACCTGCAGTTCGTTGCGGCGAATGACCTCGCTGACCAGGAGGTCGTTGGTGCCATCGTCGCCGCCTTGGGCGGCGATCCGCGCCATCGCGTGCGCCTCCTTCAGGACGATTTCGTGGGCGTGCAGCAGCCGGGAAATCTGCACGGGTGGCTCCTCCCGCCCCTTCGGCGGCCTGGGAACGATGGTCATTTCGGCGACATCGGGCGCCATCGCGATGCTGATCCCGCCGAGCAACTGGACGCGTTCGGCCAGCGCGTCAACCAAGGCGTTCTGCTCGTCGTAGTGCTTGTCGAAGAGCAGGTGCAGTTGGTAGAAGGTCGGGCCGGCCGCCTGCCAGTGGTGCTTCTTGTAGAGATCGCGCAGCGTGATCGTATCGGCCAGGAGCTGGTTCAGGTTGGCGACGCTTTCCGCGCATGTCTGCTCGGAGAGCGCGATGGGCATCCGCACGAGATGGCCGTACGGCTGGATCTCGTGGGCGTGCTGATGGACGAGCGGCGTCGCTCGCTTCATGATCGCGTCAACATCAATCGTCGGCTTCGTCGTCATCGTGGGCCTCCCTGCTCGATGCTTCTCGTCGTCCTGCCATGGTTCTCTCGTCGCCGGGGTCGCGCAGCGCCGCTTTCAGTTCGCACCAATCAGTCTCGCCGAACCGTCGCGGCCGCCACGTCTCAGGCGTGCGCGCGCCACGCCGCCTCGACCTCCGGCGGCAGCGTGTGACTGTGCTTGATGAACGCGATGATCTTCCACATCGCCTCGTCCGACAGCACGCCGTCCCAGGCCGGCATGCCCGTCATGCGCACACCGTGCTTGGTGACCCAGAACAGCCAGGCGTCGGGGTCGTGGGGAATGCGGTTGATCAACTGAGGTGCCGGCGGGCTGAACTTGTCGTGGAGCGGGCTAATCTTCGCGGCAGCGCCCCCGTGGCACACCGCACAGTGTGCTTCGTAGTTGGCGGCGCCCTCGGTGAGGTTGGCAGGGGTCGGCGGGACCGGATTGTCCCCGGCCGGTTTGTGTCGATCGACGTACACGTTCATCGCGCGGCTCGCCAGCATCCGCTCGAGCCCGCTCGGCGGGTTGTCCGCCCCCACCGGGAATAAGCCGAGCCGCGACACCAGGAACACGCCGGCGGCAATCGCCACGATCGTCCCGACCACACCAACCCAGACATTCTTCATCCGTGCCTCACGAGTTCATCCGTGCCCCGCGAGCGCGCGAGGGGCGCGCGTCGGTGGCCGCTGCCGGCGGGGCATCCCCCGATAGCGGCCATGATACTCTGCCACGGGCAGCCGCCGGGCAGCCGGAAATCGGCGGTACCTTTTTACGCCGCCGCGTTACGATAGGCCCAACGATTGGCGAGGCCATCACCGGCACGCCGTCTGGAGGGCTGCATGAAGCGCGCGATCCCGTTCGTTCTCCTCACCCTGGCCATTTCGGCCCACGCGAGGGCGCAGGCCGCCGATCCGATTGCGACGGCAGTCGCCGCGGCGCCGGCCAATCAGCGCGAAGGCGCCACGGTCATCGCGTGGAAGCCGGACTTCACGTACGAAACGCTCCGCAAGGGGACGAACCGCCTCGTCTGTTACGATCGGTCGGGCTTCCCCGAGCAGCAGCCGTATTCCATCGAGTGCACCAGCATCGCCAACCTGGACCGCGTCGCGCAGAACATGAAGTTCGAATCGGTGGGCGACAAAGCCAAGACACAGGTGCTGCTCGACGCGGCGGAAAAAGACGGGACCCGCGTGAAGCCCGAGTACGGGTCCGTGTGGTTCCACCTGATGGGGCCGGACCGCGAACATGTGCGTTCGCACATCACCGTCGCCGTGCCAGGCGCCACGACACAGTCCACGGGCCTGCCCGACAACCCGAAGCTCGGCGGCGTCTGGATTATGAACGCGGGCACGACGACCGCGCACATCATGACGCCCGGGCAGTAGGCGCGGCACCGGTCGTGGCGACGAAGCTTCTCTTCACCAGCACCCTGGTCGTGGTGGCGCTCGCGGGGGCCGGCGCGCCGCTGGCCGGTGTGGGCGAGGCGCGACGCTTTGCCGGAACGATTACCGACAGCATGTGCGCCAACGCGGCGCACGGTCAGATGCGCATGGGGCCAACCGACGCCGACTGCACGACAGCCTGCGTCGCTGCGCACGGCGCCACTTACGTGCTCTTCGACGGCACCAAGGCCTACGAGTTGAGCGACCAGGGGACGCCCGAACGCTTCGCGGGGCGCAGGGTCATCGTCACCGGGACGCTGGACGCCAAGGGCCGAACCATCCACGTCGAGTCGATCGACCCGGCGAAGTGACCACGCGGAGCCATGACCCCATGAAGAAGGTATTGCTACCCATCCTGGTCGCGCTCGTGCTGGTCGCGGCACCGCGCGGGCAGGAGCGGCTGGGGCCCATTGCTCCGGACAGGATGACCGAGGCGCAGCGAAAGGCCGCCGCCGCGTTTCGAGAGGACCGCCACCGCGATCCGTACGCGTTCTGGCTCGGATACCTCCGCATCCCCGAGGTCGTTGTGCCGTTTCTCGGTGTCCAGTCGTACGTCCACGGTGTCATGGAGGCCGGCAAGGGGGCGTTGAGCCCGAAGCTCGCCCACTTTGCGATTCTCATCGCCGCCCGCCACTGGACGCAGAATGTCCTGTGGCAGCTCCACGACGCCTCGGCCGTAAAGGCCGGCCTCGAGCACGACGTCATGCTCGCCCTGGCCGAAGGCCGCCGACCGCCG
>JBEQUD010000034.1:0-2830 GCA_040349235.1 Acidobacteriota bacterium | reverse complement strand
GAGGGGTGCGCCGGATGACGGCGTCGGCGAGGGTCACGACCATCTCGTGGCGGGCCGCCCACACCAGCTCCGCGCCGATCACCGGCGACCCGTCGCCCACGCTGGCGGCCAGGCCAGGGCGGTCGGCGCAGAGGCGCAGCACGTCGTGGCACCGCGAACCATAGGCGGCGGTGAGGTGGGTGAGCGACGCCTCGCTCACGTCCGGAGGCGCCACCTTGCGGGCGGCCATCAGCGTCTTCGAGAGGTCGCGGACGCCTCCCCCCGGCAGCGGCGTGCTGGCCGTGTGACAGAGGACTTTGGGGTGTCCCAGCTTGACGAGCAGACGATCCGTGATGCGCTCGGCGACGCGCCGTGCGGTGGTGTACTTGGCCCCGACGACACTGAGGGGCCCTTCGAGTCCGTCGGGCCCGTGCTCGCGCACGTGATCGTGCCCTTCGAGGGAGACGTGACCGTTGGCCGCCACGGCCGGGACGATGCCCCGGTGCACGAGCGTGACGTCGTCGCGCGTCAGGGCGAGGCCGGGAAAGGCCTCGTTCAACTCGTCGATGAAGCCCGCGACGTCGTCGCGTTCGACGCGCTGGTCGTCGGGCGCGTACACCCGGTCGGCTTCCCACGTGCCGAAGAGTGCGCGCCCATGCCACGGCACGGAGAAGAGCGTGCGCCCGCTCGCCGAGCGGCCGCCCACGGCGGCGTCCGCGGCGGCGCGTCGGGTCACGAGATTCATCACCTTGAGCATCGGCAACTGCGTCGCCGAGTGGTGCGGGGCCAGCAGGGCGTCGATGCGCGACCCAGTGGCATTGACGATGAGCCGCGCAGCGAGGTCGAGGGCGCGCCCGGTCACGGCGTCGTGGGCGCGGACGCCGACCGCGCGCTGGCCCTCGCGGACAATCGCATCGGCTTCGACGTAGTTGCAGAGGACCGCGCCCGCGGCGGCGGCGGCGAGCGCAAACGACAGCGTCAGGCGATCGGCCTCGGCCGCGATGTAGTCGTGCCAGACGGCCGCGCCCGCGAGCCCGCGGGCATCGAGGCCCGGGAAGCGGGCGAGGGCGTCCTCTTTCGACAGGACATAGCCGGCGGGCAGGGCGTGGGACGGGAGCACCCCGTGGTTGCGGTCGCCCGCAATCATCCGGTCGAGCGCAAACCCGGCACGCATGGCCGTGGCACCCCTGGTCAGCGAGCGGGCAAGGGGCAGGGCAAAGGGAAGGGGCCGGAGCGTGTGCGGCGCGATGGTCACGAGTGCCCGCCGCTCGAGCACGGATTCGCGCGCCCTCGACACGTCGAGGGTCTGGAGATACCGCAATCCGCCGTGGATGGTGCGCAGGTGATTGAACGACGCGCCGCTGCCGAAGTCGTGGCGTTCGATGAGCCCGACCGACAGGCCGCGCTGGGCGGCGTCGTATGCGATCGTGAGGCCGTAGATGCCACCGCCCACCACGAGTACGTCGAACGTGCGCGCCGTGAGTGCGTCGAGATCTCGCGTCATGGGGACACTCCGGGTTACGGGCTGCAGAGTTATCGCAGATCCCGCGCGCATCTGCAATGAAAACTCGCCCTTGCTATAGTTCATGGCGTGGCGACCATCGACGACGTCCGCGCCTACTGGCAGCGGCACATTCATGACCTCGAGATTACGGCGCACCCGGTGGGCTCGCGGGGATTCTTCGAGGATCTGGACCAGTACCACTTCGAGAAACTGCATCACCTGCTGCGTCTGGTCGATTTCAACGGGTGGCGCGGGCGGGCGGTCCTCGAGGTGGGATGCGGCGCGGGCGTGGACCTTGCGCGTTTCGCGAAGGGCGGGGCGATCGTGACCGGCGTCGATTTGACGGAATCCGGGATCGCGCTGGCCCGGGCGAACTTCGCGCAGCAGGGCCTGGACGGGCGCCTCGAGGTGGCCGACGGCGAACACCTGCCGTTTCCCGACGACACGTTCGCCCTGGTGTATGCGCACGGGGTGGTGCAGTACACGGCCGATCCCGCGCAGCTGGTGCGCGAATGCCACCGCGTCCTCGAGCCTGGCGGCCAGGCGGTCTTCCAGGTCTACAACCGGGTCTCGTGGCTGAACGCGCTTTCCAAGGTGATGAAGGTCGGCCTCGAGCATGACGATGCGCCGGTGCTCCTGAAGTACAGCGCCGCCGAGTTCCGCGCGCTGCTGCGGCCGTTCCGCGACGTCCGGCTGGTGCCCGAGCGGTTCCCGGTGCGGTCGCGCCTGCACGGGGGGTGGAAGGGTGCCGTCTACAACGGCCTGTTCGTCGGCACGTTCAACCTGCTGCCGCGCGCCCTGGTGCGGCGCTTCGGCTGGCACCTCCTGGCCTTCTGCACGAAATAGTCATGCTGTCTCTCACCAAGGCGCACGCGTACGGCAACGATTTTCTCTATGTCCGGGAGGACGCCGTCGAGGGGAGCGACCTCGCGGCCCTGGCTCGCGAGTTGTGCGAACGGCACGAAGGCATCGGTGCCGATGGCCTCGTCGTCTACACGCCAACCCCCGATGGCGCCTCGATGCGCCTCTTCAACGCGGACGGCAGCCGCGCCGAGATCTCCGGCAACGGCGTGCGCGCGCTCGGCGCCATCCTCGTCCGGGGGGTGGCGGAGGTCGGCGCGCAGGTGGTCGTCACCACCGAAGCCGGACCCAAGCCGTTGACGCGGACGGCCGTCGTCGGGTCCCGGCAGACGTTTCGCGCGGCGATGGGGCTGCCTCGCGATCTGCGCCGCGCCAGCGTGCGTGTCGGCGAGGAGGAACTCGCTCTTGTCGTGATGGACATCGGGAACCCGCAGGTGGTACTTCTCGGCCCGCTGCCGGACCGCGCGCGCTTCGCGCGGCTGGGGG
>JBEQUD010000155.1:0-8635 GCA_040349235.1 Acidobacteriota bacterium | reverse complement strand
CGCTCTCGTTGCGCGTGGACATCGTCCCGAACCCCGGCATCCACATCTACGCGCCGGGCGCCAAGGGGTACGCGCCAATCACGTTGACGGTGGGGACGCCGAAAGATGCGCTGCTCGGACCGACGCACTACCCGCCGTCGCAGCTCTGGGTTGTTGGGGCGGAGTCCGTGCCAGCCTATCAGCGCGCGTTCCAGTTGACGCGCGACGTCACCCTCGCCCGATCGACCAAGCCGGGGACGGCGCTCGTTCTGTCAGGAACCCTCGACTATCAGGCGTGCGACGACACGATCTGTTTCGTCCCGGCCGCGCTGCCCGTCAGCTGGAACGTGGTGGTCAGGTGAAGGCCGTGCTGTCTTAGAGGCCTTGGAGGAGCGGCGCCAGGAGCGGGTAGGCCCACACCACGCCGAGGACGATCGAGAAGCAACCGACCGCGAGGGAGACGAGCCGTCCGAGTGCCGGATTCGACCCCAGACGCGCGAGCGGCCATCCGAGCAGCCCCGACAGCGCGGCCATCCCCACTGTCGATCCGAGGCCGAACAGCGAGATGTACGCGAGCCGTGCGGTGGCCGTTGGCAGCGTGGCGAGGACAAGCGCCGTCAACGCGCCGCTGCCCGCGAGGCCATGCACCGCGCCGACGAGTAGCGGCCGACGTGCGAGCGTCCAGCGGCCCATGTGCACGTGCGCCGGCACGCCCGGGTGCTGGTGTGTCGTGTGGCCGTGGTGGTGGACGCGTGACGGCCCCTCCGGGCCCTGGCGCGCCGCGAGGACGAGAGCGCGAATCCCGAGGCCGACGAGCATGGCGGCCACGCCGAGCTCGAACAGGTTCGACACCCGCCGCGGCATTTCCGCCCGCAAAGCTATCAGCGCGGCGCCCACGACGACGAGCGACAGCGTGTGCCCGAGGCCCCAGCACGCGCCGAGCAGGGCCGCGCGGTAGCTGCCGCGCTCGCGCGTGACGAGCGTCGAGACGGCGGCCAGGTGGTCCGGTTCGAACGCGTGGCGGACGCCGAGGAGCGAGCCCAGGCCAGCGCTCGTCAGCAGTTCGAGTAGGGGCATAATGTGGGGACTCGGGTCATTCTACGTGAATCTTTTCCTCGTGGCGATTGGCGGCGCGCTCGGGTCGATGTCGCGCTACGTGCTGTCGGCGCTGGTGCTGCGCGCGACCGGCTGGCTGTTTCCCGCCGGCACGTTCGTCGTCAACATCCTCGGGTGCGCCATCTTCGGGGCGATCATCGGCGCGGCCGAGCAGCGCATCGTGCTGTCCACCGAAGCCCGCGCGCTGCTGCTCAGTGGCGTGCTCGGCGGCTTCACGACGTTCTCGTCCTACACCTTCGAGAGCTTCGTGTTGCTGCGTGACGGTCAGTGGTTGGCCGCGGTGGGGAATATCGTCGGGCAGGTGGTCGTCGGGCTGGCTGGCTTCTGGGCGGCTTACCTGAGTACTCGCTGAGCTGCCGATGGTCGTCGCGACGTAACGTCGTACGACGGGCGCTACGAGATGCGGCCGGCGGTGCCGAAAGAAGAAAAAGGGCCGGGCGCTCGGCCCGGCCCTTCACGTGACGACGTCGTGCCCTTAGAAGCTCAGACGGACGGCGAATTGCACCTGACGGTTCGTGCCGATGCCGGCCGTGGTGCCGACCGTGCTGTTCAGGATGCCGAACGAGCCGGCCGCCGATGAGGTGAACGCCTGTCCTGGCTGCACCGTGTTGGCGGCGGGCGCGGTGCCCGCGTTCCCGGTCGGCAGGGCGTTGGGTAGCACGACCGGCGGCGCAGCGAAGTTGGTCGTGTTGAACAGGTTGAAGACCTCCAGGCGGAGTTCGCCGCCCACGCCGCTGGCCTTGCCCACGCGCTTGGCGATGACCAGATCGACCTGGCGGAACATCGGCCCGCGGAGCGAGTTGCGCTCGAGGTTGCCGAAGGTACCCGGCTTCGGGATGGAGAACGCGGCCGGGTTCAGGTACACCCGCCCGCCGTCTTCGATGTACGGGTTCACGCCCGGGATGAGGTCGGGCCTGACGTTGGCGCGCGAACTGCCGCCGCCAATCGTGTTGATCACGGCCGTGCGGTCCGCCGCCGCGTTGTTCCAGACGAGTCCGGACCCGTCCACGTAAACGATGTCCGGGCGACCGACCAGGACCTGGAGCGGCAGCCCGCTCCGGGCATTGGCGATCGCCCCGACCGACCATCCGCCGGTCAGCGGGCCGCTGCCCGGAATCGTATACAAGGCGCTCAGGTTGAAGGTGTGGCGGACGTCGAAGTTGTTGTAGCCGTTGTCATACTCGAAGTCGGCCAGCGCCCGTGCGTTGTTGGCCGCCGTGGCGGATTCGTTCGAGCCGCCGGTGTTGCCCTTGCTGTAGCCCAGCGTGTACTGCCCGTTCAGCACCAGCCCCCTGGCCGACCGGCGGGTCAGTGACAGCTGCATGGAGTTGTAGTTGTCGTGACCGCCGCTGGTCTTGTAGTCGATCTCCGCGTACGGCCGCTGGATGCTCGCAATACTCGAGCCCGGGCAGATGGTGCTGCCGGTGAGCGGCGCGACCAGACCGTTCAGTACCTGGCCGTTCGCGCAGGTCAGGATGTCGAACTCACGAACCTGGGTGGCCGAAGACGCGCCGTTCGACTGGACGCCGACCGTTCGGTTCGCGATGCTGCGCAGGAAGAGGTTGCGCCCCTGGGCGCCGACGTAGGCCACCGTCGCCACCATGTTGCCGGGCAGCTCCTGCTGGAGCGAGGTGGTGTACTCGTAGACTTTTTCCGGCAGCGTGTAGTCGTTCGCGTATGCCCGCGGCTGGAACTGCCGGTTGTTCGGGGTGTTGGTGAAGTTGGCGCGAACGGTCGCGACGTCGAGCGGAAACGTCAGCAGGGATCCGCTCGAGATGGTCGTGATGTACCGCTCGGCCTCGATGGGCTGAATCTGGTCCTCGGTCTGCCCGGGGCCCACGAAGACGCCGACGCCGCCCCTGATCACGGTTTTCGGCGAGGGCGAGAACGTCACGCCCAGCCGGGGCTGGAAGTTGTCCTTCTTCGACTGGTAGAAGGGCGTCGTGTCGGGATCGAGCTTGCCTGTCTCGATGTTGAACTTGACGATGCGGTTGTCGGCCTCGCGCACCGGCACGTAGTAGTCGTACCGCAGCCCGTAGTTCAGTGTGAGGTTCGGCCGCACCCGCCACTCGTCCTGCGCGAACCCCACGTAGTATTCCTGCTGGATGTGCTTCAGCCCGCTGGCGCCCGGGTGGAAGGGGCTCGACTCGCTGAGGTCGCCCGCGTAGCGGACCGACGACGGCGTGTTGGTCAGGAACGCCGCCAGGTTGGAGTAGGAGTAGGTAATGCCGCCCAGCTGATCGGTCGTCATGCGGATGATGCGGGCGTCGGCGCCGAACTTCATGAAGTGAGTGCCCTTGACGCGGCTGAGCGTATCCGAGAACGACAGCGAGTACGGGTTATAGGGAGCGCTCTGACCGCTGCCCGCGCTGTTGACGCGAATGAGCTGGCCCGGGCTCGCCAGGCCGGTGCTCCCCGATTGCCCGGCAATGCCCGAGTTCACCACCGTGCCGGACAAGCTGAAGAGGACACCCTGCATGCCTGGCGGCGCGGTGCCGAGGTAGGTGGTTGGGGCCGCGTTGTACCCGACCTTGAAGTCGTTCGTGGTGCTCCCGAACACCCCCTGGAGGTCGAATACCGCGTTCGTGGGGTTGTCCGTGAAGTGGATGTACCGCCCGCTCACGTCGTCCGGTTGCTCGTTGGTGCCCTGGTCGTGGAAGAATCGCGCGTAGGCAGACCACTTGGGGCTCAACTTCACGTCCAGCCGGCCGCTGAACGAGTCTTCCTGCACGGCCTGCACGTCCTGGAGCTGCGCGATGTCCAGGTCCGGGTTGGTGGACGCGCCGGCCAGGATGACGGCCTTCGGCGCCAGGAAGCCCGGGCGCAGCGCGGCGATGGACGGCACGGCGCGTGCCCAGGCCGCCGCGCTCGGCACCGCGGCGATGAGGTTCTTGCCGGCATCCATCCGGTAGCCCTCGTAGCTGCCGAAGAAGAACACGCGATCCTTGACGATCGGCCCGCCGATCGAGCCGCCGAACTGATTCTGTTTCAGCGACGACTTCGGCCCCTCGGAGATGATGCTGTCGTTGTTGGCGCGCAGCGAGTCGAAGTGATTCCGCGCATCGAACCGGTCGCTGCGGGCGTACTCGAAGACCGAACCGTGGAACGTGTTGCTCCCGGACTTGGTGATGACGCTCACCTGGCCGCCGGTGCCCGTGCCGAGCTCGGCGGGGTAGCTGCTCGATTCGACGCGGAACTCCTGCACGTTCTCGAGGCTCGACTGCAGCCTGAAGGGCGTGCGGTTCTCGCCGTTCACGTTGCCCGGCGACGCGTCGATGATGGCGGAGCCCTCGATGCCGTCGTACTTGATGACGTTCTGCTCGTTGGCACGGCCCGAGAAGCGGATGTCCTGCCACGTGCCGTCACCCGCGTTCTGTGCCCCAGGCGCCTGCAGGAGGAGCTGCGACATCTGACGGCCGTTGACCGGCAGCCCGTCCACTTCGCGCTGGCTGACGCTGGCGCCCATGCTCGCCGAGCTGAGGTCGAGCACTGGCGCGGCCGCCGTGACCGTCACCGCCTCCTGCACGCCCGCGAGGTGCAGCTCGAAGTCCAGGGACAGCTCGCGGCCCGCGGCGACGGCCATCGCCGTGTACTCGATGGGCGCGAACCCGGTCTTCTCGACCTTGATGGTGTAAGCGGAGGGTTTGAGCCCACCGATGAGGAAGTAGCCTTGGTCGTTGGTCATCGTCGAGCGCGCTTCCCCCGTCCGCTCGTTCTTGACATCGACCTTCGCATCGCCCACGAACGCATTGCTCGTATCGCGCACTGTGCCCGCGAGCCGGCCCAGTTCCGCCTGCCCGAACGCAGGAGCGGCCGTCGCCATCAGGACCAGGGCTGTTGCCGTCCACTTACCAATCGTCATTACGCCTCCCTCAAGTGTAGAAAACACAAGAGAAGCGTATTGGTGTCGTGTGACTGGGATGTGACGTTGGTGTTGCGGGGTGGTTAACAGTCCAGCTGCGTGTAACTGCGATGTGTACGACGTGTACAGCGATGCGTACTGTGGGGGCTACGCGTCGCGGACACCGTGGTTACGCACCAGGAAGTACCCGGCGACAAGGACAAGCAGTGCGCCGTTGACGGCGATCACGGCTGGTGCACCGATGAAGCTCGCCAGGTAGCCGCTCACCAGGCTGCCGAGGGGCATCCCGCCCCGGAACGCCACCATGTAGATGCTCATCACGCGGCCGCGCATCTCATTGGGCGCAATGAGCTGGACGAGGGACGTCACCGTGGAGAACACCACCATCAAGGCCACGCCCGTGAAGAACAGCAGCAGCTCGCTGACCCACAAGACCCTCGACTGCGCGAAGGCGACGATGAGCAGGCCGTAGACGGCCTGCACGATGAGGGCGGTCAGGCCCATCCGCTTGAACTTGCCGAGCCACGCCACGATGAGCGAGCCGACGATGGACCCCGCGCCGGAGAACGCGAGCAGGCGGCTGTAGGTCGCGGCGCCTCCGTGGAACACGCGCTGCGCGAAGATGGAGAGGAAGGTCAGGACGGCGAAGCCGAGGAACGTGGTTGCCGCGGCCAGCACGATGAGCGCCACGAGGCTGCCCTGATTCCGCACGTAGTCGAGGCCGATGCGCATCTCGTCGCGCATCCCCTGCACGCCCGCTGGCGGAATGTGCTTCACCCGCAGGGACATTAGCGTGTAGATGACGACGAGGAACGAGAGGGCGTTCACGACGAAGCACGCGCCCATGCCTTTGGCGTCGCTGAAGCCCCATCGCGCGAACGCGGCGATCGTGCCGCCGAAGACGAGGGGGCCGAGCACGCGTGCGACGTTGAACTGGATGGAGTTCAAGGCCACGGCGTTCGGCAGGTCCTTCTTGTCCACGAGCGACGGGATGAGGGCCTGGTACGCGGGGCCGCCGAACGCCTGCGCGAGGCCCGTGACGAACGACAGCAGCAGGATGTGCCAGATTTGGACGACATCCAGATAGACGAGTGCGGCGAGCACCGCAGCGGTCGCCATCTGGATGTACTGCGACGTCAGCAGCGTCCGCCGTCGGTCCCGGCGGTCGGCCAGCACGCCCCCGATGAGCGTGAAGAGCATGATGGGCAGCTGCTGGAGAAAGGCGTCGAGCCCCAGGAAGAAGGCCGAGCCGGTCAGCGACAGCACCATCCAGTTCTGGGCCGTCGTCTGCGTCCACGTCCCGATGCTCGACGTGCACGCGCCGAACCACTGGACGCGGAAGTCACGATAGGTGAACGCCGCCAGGGTCCGCCTGGCGGCGCGCGAGCCAAACGACGATGACGGCGCGGCCGCGTTGTCGGACGGAACGATATCAGCCAAGCGGCGTATCCTGGGGCGCGCGCGCCCCCGCGGCGCGGATGCGGAGCGTCACCCCGGCTTACTTGCCGACGTACCGCACGTGCCAGATGGATTGCGATCCATCGTCGGTCACGAACAGGGACCCGTCCGTGCCCGTGACGACCCCGACCGGCCGCCCCCAGACCTTCTCGTCTGCGGTGACGAACCCTGTCAGGAAGTCCTGGAACTCGCCCGTGGCATGTCCGCTGTTCAGCGGCACGCGGATGACTTCATAGCCGGTCCGGTTCGCTCGGTTCCACGACCCGTGCTCGGCCGCGAACAGATCGCCGCGGTACTCCGCGGGGAACTGGCGCCCGTCGTAGAACGTCAGGCCGAGCGACGCGTTGTGGGGCGGCAGCAGCACGTCGGGGACGAGGATCTTGCCCTTCAGTTCCGGGTGCTTGCCGGCATGGCGGGGGTCCTGATGGTCGCCCATGTAGTACCACGGCCAGCCGTAGAAGCCGCCTTCGCGGACGTGGGTCACGTAGTCGGGGACGAGGTTGTCGCCGAGCTCGTCCCGTTCGTTGGTCGAGCACCACAGCTCGCCCGTCTGCGGGTTGATTTCCAGGCCGACCGGATTGCGGATGCCTGACGCGTAGACCTGCACGAACTTACCGTCGGGCGTGTACTCGAGGATGTTCGCGCGGTGCGTCTCGGTCGGATGGTCGTCGGGGTCGTCGATGTTCGAACCTGATCCGACCGCCACGAACAGGCGGCGTCCGTCCTTCGAGAACACCACGTCACGGGTGGAGTGACCGCCGGCCGGAAGATCCGGCACCAGGACCTCCGCGGGACCGGAGGCCTTCAGATCGCCGTTCTTGTACGGGAAGCGGACGACCGACCCCGTGTTGCCCACGTAGACCCACTGCGGATTCGGCCCGACCGGGTAGAACGCGATGCCGAAGACCCCGCGCAGGCCAGTGGCGAACACCGACATCTCCTGGGGCTTGCCGTCGGCGTTGACGCCCCGGAGCACGCGGACCTGGCCCGCCGTGCGTTCGGCGACGAAGAAATCGCCGTTCGGCGCCCGGCGGATCTGGCGCGGGCCCTCGAGGCCCGACGCGTAGAGATCCACCTTGAACCCGGCGGGGGCCTGGGGCCACGCGTCGGCGGGGCGCGCAACGACCATCGGTTGGTTGCGGGCGGACTTGGTGGCGAAGGGCTGTGCCAGGTCGGCGACCGTAATCTTCCGGAACGTGCCGGGCTTCAGCGCGCGGAAATCAATCAGCGCCGATTGGCCGACGAGCAGTCGCGACGCATCGACCTTCTGCGGGCCAGCCGCCTGGACCATCCAGGCGCCGGCGACCGTCACGAGGCCGGCCGCGACGATTGAGCGGGGTATCTTCATGGTCATCTCCACGCCGAAGTCTACAACAAAGGCTGTACGCGGCTTACGGTTGAGCGTAGAATCAAACGCCATGAAGAAGACCGCTCCGAAGCGAACCCGGAAAGCCTCGAAGAAGGCGCCCGTCAGAGCCAAAGCGGCCAAGCGCGTGGATCCGCTCCTGGCCCGCGTCAAGGGGGCCGTGCACCGCAAGGTCGGCCATGTCGGGCTCGATGTGGGGCCTGCCGGCGCCGGACGCGTCAAGCGCCTGGTCTATCCCGTCGGGTTCCACTGGCTGAAGGACATGAAGAAGGCCGTCGGCACCGACCTCTGCATGCACGCGCACGTGGGGTTCATCGTGCGCGGCGAAATCCATATCGAGTACGCCGACGGCTGCGTCGAGGAGTTCAAGGCGCCGCAAGTCGTGGCCATTGCACCGGGCCACGACGGCTGGGTGGTGGGCCGCGAACCGGTCGTCATGATCGAGTTCGACTTCGAAGGCGACACGATCAGCCGGTTCGGGATGCCGACCAGCCACCAGCACTAGCGACGCGACCTTCTTCGAATCAGACGATCGTCGAATCAGACGATCGTCAGCGTCCGGGGGACCTGGGCGTTGTCCTCGAGGAATGTCTTCTTGCCCGCGCGCTCGTCCGCGGTGGGCTGGACCGCGCCGTGCACGTCTGTCACCCGCGAGACAATCGTGTGCGGGCCCGGCGTCGCGTCCCTCCAGCGCCAGGTGAACAGCTTCCACGAGAACGTGCCGCGCGTCGCGGGGTCGATGGCCGCCTTCTGCCACGGTCCGTTGTCCACGCGCACCTCGACGGACTCGAGGGGCGTCCCGTCGTTCAGCACCACGCCGGACACGGTGTGCTGGCCGGCGCTCCGCGTCACCC
>JBEQUD010000031.1:0-4487 GCA_040349235.1 Acidobacteriota bacterium | reverse complement strand
GCCTTCTTCTCGCTTTCGCTCTCGGGCAGATCTGCGACCAGGTTCTTGAGGGCGAGGTCCACGGTCTCGTAGTTCTCGAGCTTGCCGCGGATGCGCATGGCCTCGGTCAGCGGGCCGAACACCTTGCTCTCGATTTCCTTGCGGAACGCCGGGGCGATCTCCTTCGTGGCGACCGCGACCTTCTTCTTGCCGGCGGCTTTCGCCAGGTCGTCAATCATGGCGACGATCTGCTTGATGGCGGCGTGCGCGGTTTCGAGCGCCTCGACGGCCTGCTCCTCGGTCACTTCCTTTGCGCCGGCTTCGACCATCACGAGACCGTCGGCGCTGCCGGCGACCACGAGGTCGAGCTTGCTCTCCTTGCGCTCCTTGAACGTCGGGTTGACGACGAACGCGCCATCGACGAGGCCGATGCGGACCGCCGCGATCGTCTTCGCGAATGGGATGCCGGAGAGCGCGAGCGCCGCGGAGGCGCCGGTGATCGCCAGGACGTCCGTGTCGTTCTCCTGATCCGCCGACAGCACGAGGGCGATGATCTGCGTCTCGTAGCGCCAGCCTTCGGGGAAGAGCGGGCGGATGGGCCGGTCGATGCAGCGGCTGGTGAGCACTTCCTTCTCGGCCGGCTTGCCTTCGCGCTTGAAGAAGCCGCCCGGGATGCGTCCCGACGCATAGGTGTACTCGCGGTAATCGACCGTCAGCGGAAGGAAATCGATCCCCTCGCGCGGGTGCGCGGCGCGGCAGGCCGTGACGAGCACCACCGAGTCGCCGTAGCGGACGATGACGGACCCGTCCGCCTGTTTCGCGAGTTTGCCGGTTTCGAGGCTGAGGGACTTGTGGCTGAGCGTGAGTTCGCGGGTAGTCATAAGAAAGTTCGACACTATTTCCGGATGTTGAGGCGCTTGATCAGGTCCGCGTAGCGGTGCGCGTCCTTGGTTTTCAGATAGTCGAGCAGACGGCGACGCCGGCCGACGAGCATCAGCAGCCCGCGGCGGGAATGATGATCCTTCGCGTGGGTCTTGAAGTGTTCGGTGAGATAGGTGATGCGCTCGCTGAGAATCGCCACCTGAACTTCCGGGGAGCCCGTATCCGCGTCGTGCGTCTTGTAGGTGCCAATCAGCTCTGTCTTGCGATCTTTGTTCAACGCCACCGCTGTCCTCCACGCACGGCCCAGTCACCCTGTCGGAACCAGGCACGCCGTATGTCGAAAAAACTGTTAGTCGAGCAAGTGCAACATGTTACACCAGGACAACAGAGGGATGCAAAACCCCCGGCACCGTGCCCGGCGCCGCGACAGCCACGAGCAGGCCGCCCGGTCCGACGAGCCTCGCCCACGGCGCTTCCCTCGGCATGCACCCGCCGACGAGGTCCGCGGGGCCGATGTCCTGCCCCTGGACCGCCCGGCGCACGCCGTCGGTGGTCAGGTGCGCTGCCGGCAGGCCGGGCAGCATGTCCGCCATCGGGACGAGCGCGCCTGGCGCCAGGGACGGATTTCTCTCCAGGGCGTCGAGCGCGACCGCCTGGTCGAGCGTCAGGTCGCCGCTCCGTGTCCGCCGCAAGCGGAGCAGATGGGCGCCGGTTCCCAGGCGCTCGCCCAGGTCGTGGGCCAGCGACCGCACGTAGAAGCCGGCGGAGCAGTCGATGGAGAGCACGACCTGGTCGCGCTCGCCGCCGGTCAGGTCGATGCGGTATGCGGTGACGCGAACAGGGTCGGGGAGCGGGGCGCGGGCGGCGGCACCCGCATCAACAGCCACAGCCGCGTCCGCGGGCGCGGCCGCCCGACGCTTCTCCGCGCGCGCGAGCGCATACGCCCGCTGCCCGTCGATCTTCTTGGCCGAGTAGGCCGGTGGCTGCTGCAAGAAAGAGCCGCGGAACGCGTCGAGCGCCCGGTTCACGACGTCGTATGCCGGCCAGCTGCCGGCGAACGCCGGCCCGACGGGCTCGCCCTCGGCATCGCGGGTGTCGGTCGATACGCCGAGCCGGATGACGGCCTCATACGACTTGTCGCTGGCGCTCAGAAACCGCGCGAGCCTGGTGGCCCGGCCGACGACAAGTGGAAGAAGGCCGGTCGCCGCGGGGTCCAACGTGCCGGTGTGCCCGATGCGCCGCTCGCGGATCGCGCGGCGGACCCGGGCGACGACATCGTGCGAGGTGGGGCCGGCGGGTTTGTCGATGACGAGCAGGCCGTCCATTACCGCGCGGAGGCCGGCTCGTTCTCCCGTCGCGCTACGACGCGCTGCACCTTCTCGACGAACAGCCGCTTCAGCGTGTCGATGTCGCCGGTGGTGGTGCAGCCCGCCGCGTTCTTGTGGCCGCCCCCGCCGAACTGCGCGGCCACCGAGCCGACGTCTATCGGCCCCTTCGAGCGCAGGCTGACGCGGTACTCGTTGCCCTCGTTCTGCTTGAAGAACACGACCGCTTCGATCTCCTTGACCGACAGCGGCATGTTGACGAGGCCTTCGGTGTCCTCGTAGGTGCCGCCGGAGGCGCGCGTCATCGCGTGGTCGAGGTACACGACCGCGATGTGTCCGGTCGCGTCCACCTCGAGGGTCCCGAGCACGGCGCCCGTCAGCTTGAGTCGGCCGATGTTGTTGCTGTCGTAGACTTTGCGGGCGGCAAGCACCGGATCGACCCCCGCCTCGAGCACGAGGCGGCACCGCTCGAACGTCGCTGGCGTGATGTTGCCGTAGTGGAACGAGCCGGTGTCGGTGAGGATGGCGAGATAGACGTGCGTCGCGATCTCTGCCGAGAGCGGCACGTCGAGGGCGCGGACGAGGTCGAAGACCATCTCGCCGCACGCCGCGGCGGACTCGTCGAACCAGTTGATGTGCCCGTATCCGGTGTTGCCGGGATGATGATCGATGTTGACGACGAAGAAGCGATCGAGCCCGGCCACGCCGGTGCGCGCGAGGTCGCTGCACTCCATGACGATGGCCGCGTCGAAGTCGCCCTCGACCCGCTTGGTGATCTGGATGTCGGCGACGCCCGGAAACTGCATCAGCGGGGCGGGGGCAGGGTCGGCGTTGACGACCGTGACGTGCTTGCCGAGGGCGCGGAGGGCGTAGGCCGCCGACAGCTCGGACCCGATGGAATCGCCGTCGGGGCGCGCATGTGACGCGATGACGAACCGCTGCTTCGCGCGGATCGCGTCCACGATCTGGTGGAGTTCAGGACTTGTCATGGGGTTCTGGGTCGGCGTGCTCGTCCGGCTCCGCGGGTGCGCTGGCGGCCGAGGCGCGCACCTCGTTCAACAGCCGCTCGATGCGGTCCTGGCCGGCAATCGATTCGTCGAACACGAACGTCAGGTCTGGGACGCGCCGCAGCCGGAGACGGTGGCCGATTTCGCGGCGCAGGAACGCCGCGGCGCGCGCCAGCGCGCGGCCGCTGTTCGTGCGCGCCGTATCGTCGCCGAGAGCGGTATAGAAGACGCGCGCGTGCTGCAGGTCTGGCGTCATGTGCACGCGGGTAATCGTGACGAACCCGATGCCCGGGTCGTGCACGTCCCGCGTGAGCAGGCTGGCGAGCTCGCTCCTGACCTGATCCGCCACGCGTTCGGGGCGGGAGCCTTGGGCCATCGTGGAAACGCCGCCTCAGGCCGACACGATGACGCGTTCCATCGCGAACACTTCAATCATGTCGCCCACCTTGATGTCGTTGAACGTGTCGAACCCGATGCCGCATTCGAAGCCCGTCTTGACCTCGCTCGCGTCGTCCTTGAACCGGCGGAGCGATCCGATCTTGCCCTCGTAGATCACGACGTTGTTCCGGAGCAGACGCGCCTGTGTGTCGCCCGACCGGGTGATGCGGCCCTCGGTCACATAGCAGCCGGCAATCGTGCCGAACTTCGGGACCTTGAAGATGTCCCTGACTTCGGCGATGCCGATGCGCACTTCCTTGAACGTCGGATCGAGCAGGCCGGCCATGGCCTTCTTCATCTCGTCCGTCACGTGGTAGATGACCGAGTGCGAGCGGATGTCCACGCGCTCGCGCGCCGCGATGTCCTCGGCGTTGCGGTCGGGGCGAACATTGAACGCGATGATGATCGCCTTGGAGGCCGACGCGAGCAGGACGTCGGATTCGTTCACCGCGCCCACGCCGGAGTGGATGATGCGGATCTTGACCTTGTCGTCGCTGAGCTTGGTCAGCGTGTCCGCGAGGACTTCGGCCGACCCCTGCACGTCGGTCTTGATGATGATCGGCAGCTCTTTCATCCCCCCCTCGGCCAGCTGGGCCTGGAGGGATTCGAGGGTCAGACGCGCACCCTTCGCGCCGAGCGCGCGGTTCTTGGCCTGTTCCTGACGGAACGTCGCGATTTGTCGGGCTTTGGCGGCATCCGCGAGCGCCTGGAACGGATCGCCGGGCTGCGGCAGGCCGGTGAGGCCCAGCACTTCGACGGGGGTTGACGGGCCGGCCGATTTCACCGGCTTCCCGCGGTCGTCGATGAGCGCGCGCACCTTGCCGACGATGGGACCCGCGATGAACGTGTCGCCCAC
>JBEQUD010000024.1:0-5321 GCA_040349235.1 Acidobacteriota bacterium | reverse complement strand
CTCGTTGCACCCAAAGGCCACGCCATCACGTCGCCGATGATTCACCGGCTGCGGGACGGGCAACGGTCAGGGAACCTGCCGGCTGATGTCCTCGTCGGCATCGACCGGCCCCGGTCGGTCTAGCACCCGTTCCATAACGTGGCGACGCGGCGCGGAGGGCAACGCGCTACACGAGCGGCTGCGCGACGCTCGGCGCGCCCGCCTGCGTCAACGTGGCTGCGCTGGCACGGAACGCTTCGAGAAGGGCGCGCGTCACGGGGCCGGGGACGCCGCTGCCGATTGCGCGATCGTCCACCTGCACGATGGGCACGATCTCGCGTGTCGTGCTCGTGAGGAAGGCCTCGTCGGCGCCGAGCAGGTCGGCGTCGTGGAGCACCGCCTCCTTCACGGGAATGCCGATCGTCGGGCCGATCTCGAAGAGAAACTCCCGGGTAATCCCGGGAAGCAGACCGGCGTCCACCGGCGGCGTGAGTGCCTGCCCGCCCGTGACGATGAAAAGGTTGGACTGCGTGCACTCGGCGAGCTCGCCGCGGTAGTTCCGCATGACGCCCTCGAAGCCACCTGCCCGGAACGCCTCCTGCATCGCCAGCGCGTTGTTCAGGAGGTTGTTCGACTTGATGAGGGGGTTCACCGTCCCGGGATGGTTACGAATGGTGGGGACGAGGCTGACGCGCACCCCGCGGTCGTACACCTCCGCCGATGGGCTGACATGCGGCTTGGCGATGACGACGATGGTCGGCGATGGGCACGCCCTAGGGTCGTAGGAGAGCTCGCCGACCCCTCGAGTCACCATGATCCGCAGGTACGATTCGCGGCCCGCCGTCCGCAGCCCGCCCGCGTCCATGGTTTCGAGGCAACGGGCGAGCAGTTGGTCATCGGTGAGAGGCACGGGGAGCGCCAGCATGTCCGCCGATTGGCGGAGGCGGTGCATGTGTCGCGAGTAGAGAAACGGGCAGGCGTTGTAGGTCCGCAGCGTCTCGTAGATGCCCTCGCCGTAGAGGAAGCCGTGATCGAAGACCGAGACGACCGCATGCTGCTCGTCGAACACCCGGCCGTTGACGTTGACTGTCGCGCCCATCCCCACGAGGGTACCATAAGGTAAGATCGTTTGTGTCCGTGCGAGTGCTGAATTCGACCCAGATGCGGGAGGCCGATCGTCGCGCCATCGACGAGATCGGCATTCCGTCCCTCGTCCTGATGGAGAACGCCGGACGGCAGGTGGTCGCCGCGATGGAGGCCATGCACGGCGACCTCGGCGAACAGCAGATTGCTGTCCTCTGCGGCCGCGGCAACAACGGCGGCGACGGGTTCGTGGTCGCGCGGACGCTGCTGCAACTGGGTGTCACGGTCTCGGTGTTCCTGTTAGGGCAGGTCTCGGATGTGCGCGGCGACGCGCGCATCAACCTCGAGATCCTCGGCCGGCTCGGCCTTTCGGTGGTCGAGATCGCGGACAGCCAGGCGTGGGAACTGCACTTCTCCGAGGTGCGCGAGTGCTCGTTGATCGTGGACGCCATCTTCGGCACGGGCTTGAATGCGCCGGTGTCCGGCCTCATCGAGTCCGTCATTGCGGACGTCAACGCGTCCGGCCTGACGGTGGTCTCGATTGACCTCCCCTCGGGCCTCTCGGCCGATTCCGCGGATCCGATGGGCGCCTCCATCGAGGCCGACACCACGGTGGCGCTCGGGGCGCCCAAGCTGCCGCTCGTTCTGCCCCCAGGCGAAACACGGGCCGGCGATATCGTGATTGCCGACATCGGCATCCCCGCGGAGGTCATCGAGGGCGTCGGCGGTGCGTGGGTGGCGCTGCTGACCAAGGGGGAGATGCGTGCCTCGCTGACCCCGCGCGCCTCCGACAGCCACAAGGGCGACTACGGGCGCGTGCTCATCGTGGCCGGCTCCCGGGGAAAGACGGGCGCGGCACACCTGGCTGCGAGCGGCGCGTTGCGCTCGGGCGCCGGGCTGGTGACGGTGGCGACGCCCGCCGGCTGTCTCCCGACGGTCGCGGGCATGGGCGCGGAATACATGACGGAGGCCCTCGACGAGTTGGAGGACGGACTGGATCCGCAGTGCGTCGATCGGCTGCTGGAGATGGCGCGCGATGTCATCGCCATTGGCCCGGGCCTCGGGCAGGCGCCCGGCACGCGGCGGTTCGTGCGTGCGCTCGTCGATCGCGCGACGGCGCCGCTCGTCATCGACGCGGACGGCTTGAACGCGTTTGCTGCCGACCCCGATGCGCTGGCCGGTCGAGAGGGGCGCGACGTCATCATCACGCCGCATCCCGGCGAGATGGCGCGCCTGGTCGGCATGTCCACCGACGAGGTACAGGCGAGCCGTCTCGAGATCGCCAGGAATTTTGCCGTCGGGCATCACGTGTATGTGGTGCTCAAAGGGCATCGCACGCTCATCGCGACCCCCGGCGGCAAGGTGTTCATCAATCCGACGGGAAATCCCGGCATGGCCAGCGGTGGAACGGGCGACGTGCTAACGGGCATGGTCGCCGCGTGGGTCGCGCAGTTGCTGGACGCGGAAGCGGCGTGCAAGCTCGCGGTCTACCTTCACGGGCTGGCGGGCGACCTCGCGGCGGCGGAGGAGGGCGAGGTGTCCATGACCTCAACGGACGTGGCGAACCATATCGGCGCAGCGGTCCTCGAGGTCGCGGCGCGTCGCAGGACTGCGGTCGAGCCCTCGACCTGAGAGGCAGGGAATACGGGATGGCGGCGACGACGACCACCACGCACTCTGAAGGGGAAACGGCGGCTGCGGGGCGACGGCTCGCGTCAGGGCTCGAGGCCGGCGCGGTGGTTTTGCTGTCCGGGGATCTCGGCGCGGGCAAGACCGCGTTCGTGCGCGGCCTGGCCGAAGGCCTCCGCGTACGGACGGAGGATGTGAGCAGTCCGACGTTCACGATCATGCAGGAATACCGCGGCGGACGGCTCCCGCTCTTCCACGTCGATCTCTACCGGCTCGACGACCCGCGCGAGATAGAGGACCTCGGATTGGAAGAGATCACGGCGGGGGGCGTCCTGGCGGTCGAATGGGCGGAGAAGTGGCCGACGGCGCCGGCCGACGCGGTGCGCGTCCGTATCGAACACGCCGACGAGACGACGCGCCAGATTACTCTGAGCGGTAGTTCGGGGCTTCTTTGGTGATTGCGACGTCGTGGACGTGGCTTTCGCGCGCGCCAGCCGGCGTGATGCGAATCAGCCTGGCGTCGCGCTGCAGCGTCGGGATGTTCT
Organism: Acidobacteriota bacterium; assembly: GCA_040349235.1. Lineage (GTDB taxonomy): Bacteria > Acidobacteriota > Vicinamibacteria > Vicinamibacterales > CAVVIG01 > JBEQUD01. Next base: position 2,085 of record JBEQUD010000024.1, on the reverse strand, counting down.
TGCAGCCGCAGTAGCCCATTCCGGCACGCAGCCCATCGACCAGCTGATAGATGAGGGCCGCCACGCTGCCCTTGTGCGCGACGCGGCCTTCGATGCCCTCGGGCACCAGCTTCTCCGTGCCGCCGGGTGCATCGAGGTTGAATTCGTCCTGGAAGTAGCGATCGCGGCTGCCTTTGCGCATGGCGCCGATGGAGCCCATCCCGCGGTACTCCTTGAAGCTGCGACCCTGGTACAGGATCAACTCGCCCGGGCTCTCGTCCGTGCCCGCGAACAGATTTCCGATCATGACCGAGCTGGCCCCGACGGCGACCGCCTTGGTGATGTCGCCGGAGAAGCGGATGCCACCATCGGCGATGACCGGCACCCCGTGCGGGGCGGCGGCGCGCGCGCATTCCATGATGGCCGTGATCATCGGGACGCCGATGCCGGCGATGATGCGCGTGGTGCAGATGGAGCCCGCGCCGATGCCGACCTTCACGGCGTCCACGCCGCGCGCAATCAGGGCCTCGGTCGCCTCGGCCGTCGCGACGTTGCCGGCGATGACGTCCACGCCTGGGAAGCGCCCCCGGATCTCGCGGACCATGTTGAGGACGCCCTGCGAGTGCCCGTGCGCGGTGTCGATGACGAGGGCGTCCACGTGCGCCGCCACGAGGGCCTCGGCGCGTTCGATGGTGTCGCGCGCGACGCCGATGGCCGCCGCGCAGCGCAGCCGCCCGAAGGAGTCCTTGGAGGCGTTCGGGTAGCGCACCGCCTTCTGGATGTCCTTGACGGTGATGAGGCCCTTCAGGCGGTAGTCGCGATCGACGACCAGGAGCTTCTCGACCTTGTGCTGGTGCAGGATCTCCCGCGCGGCGTCGAGCGTGGTGCCGACGGGCACGGTGATGAGGTGCTCGTGCGTCATCACGTCCCCGATCGGGCGGGTGACGCTGGTCTCGAAGCGGAGGTCGCGATTGGTCAGGATGCCGACCAGGCGCCCTTCCTTGCTGCCGTCTTCCGTGATGGGCACGCCCGAGATGCTGAACTTCTTCATCAGGTCGAGCGCTTCGTGGATGCGATGGGTGGGGGAGAGCGTGATCGGGTTGACGATCATCCCGCTCTCCGACCGCTTCACACGGTCCACTTCGGAGGCCTGTTCCTCGACGGACAGATTCTTGTGGATGACGCCGATGCCGCCGTGCTGCGCCATGGCGATGGCGAGCCGGGACTCGGTCACCGTGTCCATGGCCGCGCTGGCAATGGGGACGTTGAGGCGGATGTGCCGCGTGAACTGCGTGCTGACATCCACGTTGGTCGGCAGGACGTCGGAGTGCCTGGGCACCAGCAGGACGTCGTCGAACGTCAGGGCCGTCACGAAGCCCGATTCGGTCGAGAGGAGCGTGGGGGTTGCGGTTTTTAGGTCCATAACAACGCGCCAAGACACAAAAGGCCGACGGATGTCGGCCTCAGGCAGCTGCCCCGTGGCATTTCTTGTATTTCTTTCCGCTTCCGCACGGGCAGGGATCGTTTCTGCCCACCTTGGGCTCATCGCGCCGCACGGTCGCGACCGGCGCGTCGTCGCCGCCGGTTCGCGGCGGGGCCGGGGGCGCGCCCCGCTGGGGTGCCGCCGCCGGCTGGGCCGCGCGGGCGCCACCGCCGAAGACAGACGGCGTCTCGGCCGACGGGTTGTTCAAGATGAGCGGTGGACGCCTCGGCGCGGGCCGCGAGGGTGGCGCGGGCGCGGCGGCGTCTTCGGTCGGCATGGGCCGCAGCCACCAGAGGTAGCGGACGATCTCTTCGTCCACGCGCTCTTTCATGGCCTGGAACAGCCCGAAGCTTTCCTTCTTGTATTCCACGAGCGGGTCGCGCTGCCCGTACCCGCGCAGGCCGATGCCTTCTTTCAGGTGATCGAGGCTGTAGAGATGGTCCTCCCACTTGGCGTCCACGATCTGCAGCATGATGTCGCGCTCGACACGCTGCAGCACGTCGCGGCCGACCAGTTGTTCCTTGTCTTCGTAGAACTTGAGCGCCGCCGCCCAGATCGTGTCGCGGATCTCGTCGGCGCTCATGTTCTCGAACGACAGGGCGTCACCGTCGATGGCAAAGACG
>JBEQUD010000019.1:0-3645 GCA_040349235.1 Acidobacteriota bacterium | reverse complement strand
GAGATCGATGGCGGCCTCGAAACGCCGGATGGCTTCGGCGTAATCCGAGCGCCGGACCGCCTCCAGCCCAATCTCGTTCTCGAGGAAGGCGAGGATGGCCTGGTTCTTCGAGGGCTCCTCTGGCGAGGTGAGCTTCGAGAGACGGCGGCGTGTGTCGTAGGCCGCGGTCCATTCGTGCTGCTCTTCGTGCAGCTTCTGGAGGTTGACCAGGGCGTACTCGTTCTTGGGATCGAGGCGCATCACCTCGTTGAACGCTTCGAGCGCGCGGTCCACGAACCCGCCGCGTTTGTAGTCGAGGCCGAGGCAGAGGACGACATGGGCGTGCTCGAGCCTGGTCAGCTTCGGCCGCTGCAGCAGGGCCTGATGGACGGTGATCGCTTTGCCCACCTGTCCCTTCTCGCGGTACAGGTTCCCGAGGATCATGTGCACCTCGAGGGCATCAGCGTCGAGGCTTGCGGCGCGGCCGAGCTCTTCGATCGCCAGGTCGATCTGGTTGGCGACGAGAAAGTTGAGGCCGAGGATGTAGTGAGGGGACTCGCGCGCGCGTCGCCGGTCGAACCATCTCCCGTCCCTCAGCTTGTAGCGCTCCCACGCCTTGCCGATCGCGAGGCCGGCGAGGAGCGCCAGCAGGCCGATGAGCAGCGGGGCATATCCGTTCATGCGCGCTCGGGGGTCGGAATGAAGGACGCGACCAGCCCGTCCCACTTGTCCTGCGCCCTCAAGATCACTTCGAGGAGCTCACGTGCGGCACCCTGCCCGCCGGCGAGTGAGGCGACCCAGTGCACGCGGTCGCGGACATCTTCGACGGCGTCGGCCGGCGCGGCCGACAGGCCGACGCGTGCGAGGACGCCCAGGTCCAGGATGTCGTCTCCCATGTACGCCACCTGGTCGTCACGGACGCCCACCTCGCGCAGAATCTGTTCATACGTCGCCAGCTTGTTCGGCACCTGGTAGACGAGCGTGATGCCGAGCTGTGCGGCGCGCTGGGCGGTCGTGGGCGACATGCGCGCCGAGAGGAGCCCGACGGTGAGGCCCATGCGCTGGGCCCAGACCATCGCGATGCCGTCCCTGATGAAGAACGCCTTGCTCTCAGTGCCGTCCCCGTGCAGGATGACATGCCCGTCGGTGAGGACGCCATCGACGTCGAAGAGGACGAGCGTGATGCGGGCGGCCCTGTCGGCGAGCGCGGCGCTTGGGGATGTGCCAGTCATCAGATGAGCTGCGTCCGCCACAAGTCGTGGAGGTGCACGACGCCGGCCACGCGGTTCGTCCCGTCCTCGACGACGACGATCGAGGTGATCTTCCGCTGTTCCATGACGTTGAGGGCCTCGACCGCCAGCGTGGACGGGCGGATGGTCACGGGGACGCGCGTCATGACGTCGCCGGCGTTGAGCGTCAGCACGTCCGCCGTCCGCTCCATCTGACGGCGCAGGTCGCCGTCGGTGATGATGCCGAGCAGCCGCCCACCCTCGTCCACGACGCAGGTCATCCCCAGTTGCTTGCTGGACATCTCGTAGATGACGTCCCGCATCCGGGTCGTCGGGGTGACGACGGGGCAGAGCACGCCGCCGTGCATCAACGCCTCCACCTGCATCAGGCGCTTGCCGAGCTTGCCCCCGGGGTGCAGGCTCGCGAAATCCTCCTGACGGAACCCCTTCTCCACGAGAAGCGTCATGGCGAGCGCATCCCCGATGGCCAGGGCCGCGGTAGTGCTGGCGGTCGGCACGAGATTGAGCGGGCACGCCTCCTCGGCGACGCTGCAGTCCAGGGTCACGTCGGCGGCGCGTCCGAGGGCCGACAGCGGGCTGCCGGTGACGGCGATGAGGCGCGCGCCGAGACGGCGGATCGCCTCGAGGAGCCGGAGCAGTTCGTCCGTCTCGCCGCTGTAAGAGAGCGCGATGACGACATCGTCCTTCTGAATCACGCCCAAATCGCCGTGGATGGCTTCGGCCGGGTGCAGGAAGAACGCCGGCGTGCCGGTACTCGTCAGCGTGGCGGCAATCTTCCGGCAGATGAGGCCCGATTTGCCCATCCCGGTCAGGATGACGTGCCCGCGGCACTCGCGGAGCAGGTCGATGGCGCTGGCGAACCGAGCGTCCAGGCGCTCGACAAGCGCGAGGATGGCCGCGGCCTCGGTCTCGAGCACCTTTCGCGCGAGCGAGAGATCAGCCACCGGCCGGGGCCCCGGTCGTCTTCGCGATGCGGTCGATGGCCATCAGGCGGTGCAGGAGCGGTTCGAGCAGATCCAGCCGCAGCGCGTTCTGGGCATCGCTCTTCGCCCGCAGTGGGTCCTCGTGTACCTCGAGAAATACCCCGTCCACGCCCGCGCCGACGCCCGCGCAGGCGAGCGGCTCGATGTACTCGGCCAGGCCTGCCGACACGCCGTCGCCCGCCCCAGGCAACTGCAGGCTGTGCGTGACGTCGAAGACGACCGGCACGCCGTACGCCCGCATCATCGGGAACGCGCGCATGTCCACGACGAGGTTGTGGTAGCCGAAGCTCGTCCCGCGCTCGGTCACGATGACGCGCGCGTTGCCGGCTGCATGCGCCTTCGCGACGATGTGGCGCACGTCGTCCGGGGCGAGGAATTGTCCCTTCTTGACGTTCACGACGCGTCCTGTTTCGGCCGCGGCCAGGATGAGATCGGTCTGGCGGCAGAGGAACGCGGGGATCTGGAGCACGTCCACGACGTCGGCCGCGATGCGCGCCTGCGTGGGCTCGTGGATGTCGGTCAGCACGGGTACCCGGTGGGCCGCCTTGACCGCGGCAAGCACGCGCAGCCCCTCGGACAGGCCCGGCCCGCGGAAGGATGTTCCGGACGTCCGGTTGGCCTTGTCGAAGGACGCCTTGAAGATGAAGGGAATGCCGACGCGACGCGCGATCGTTGCCAGGTGCCCGGCCATCGTGGCCGCGTGCGTCTCGCTCTCGATGACGCAGGGCCCCGCGATGAGGACGAGGGGCCGTCCGCCGCCGACCGCGATGTCGCCAAGGGTGACCGGTTGCACGGTGTTCATTATACGAGGGGCCGTTCTGGTCCTGGTGCCGCCGTTCCCGCCTTGCTGTCCGTCGGCTATACCACCGACTCGGTTGTGGACCGCTGTGTGTGTGCCGCCTGGTGTTGATAGGAGGCTTCCACGAAACTGGCGAACAGGGGATGGGGCGCGGTGGGCTTCGACTTGAACTCTGGATGGAACTGCACCGCGAGGTACCACGGGTGGCCGGGCAGTTCCGCGATTTCCACGAACTTGCCGTCGGGCGACCGGCCCGAAATACGCAGGCCGTGCGCGACGAGCGTCGGCTCGTAGAGGCAGTTGAACTCGTAGCGATGCCGGTGGCGCTCGTAGATGCGGGTGGTCCCGTAGAGCCGCTCGGCGAGCGAGCCGGGCGCCAGGTCGCAGGCGTAGGTGCCCAGGCGCATCGTGCCGCCGAGTTCGTCCACGCCGAGCAGATCCCGCAGCTTGTAGATCAGTTTGGTGGGCGTGTCCGGGTCGCACTCCGTCGAGTCGGCGTCGGGCAGTCCCGCGACGTTGCGGGCGTATTCGACGGTGGCCCATTGGAAGCCGTAGCAGATGCCGAAGTAGGGAATCCGGCGCTCGCGCGCGACTTCCGCCGCCTTCATCATGCCGCGGGAACCGCGGTTGCCGA